>JASLRT010000007.1 GCA_030743815.1 Candidatus Neomarinimicrobiota bacterium
GACGGCTGGCACATCGAATATGAAATCAATGAGGATGACTTCTGGCAACCTCCATTCTGGTGGCAACAAATCTGGGCAGATACTTCTTTTCAGATCAGCTTTACTCAGAGATGGCGTGAACTGAGAGAGAATAGCCTGTCCACCGAGAATATTGAAGCGCTTATCGATTCGATGGTTCAGGAGATTGAAGAGGCTCAGGAAAGAAATTTCGAAAGGTGGCCGGTTCTTGGAACCTATGTCTGGCCCAATGCTCGCGTATACAATAAATATGGAGATGAAATCGGTTATCTGAAGGATTGGATAAAGGCAAGGCTGGAATGGATCGATAATAATTTGATTATTGAAGATTCAACCATCTCAATTCAGAAGGACGATGGTCTCCCTAGATCGATATTTTTATCCAATTACCCCAATCCTTTTAATGAAACTACTACTATAACCTATTCTCTGTCGCAACGGGACCGCTCTATAATCTCTGTATATGACCTAAACGGAAGGTTGATCAAACAGTATTCAGAGGAATATGAGGATGCGGGTAGCCATACGGTGGTGTGGAACGGTAAGGATTCATCAGAGCGCAAAGTAAGCACCGGCATTTATCTTATCATGGTTAGATCAGGTGATATCAGTCAATCGGCCAAGATGCTTCTGTTGAGATAGGAATATTTCACCTGAGTCTCCTGATTCCTTTTTCGAACTCAGTTCACTAAATTGCCAGACGTGAAACTGACCGTACTCGGCTCCGGCGTCTTAATCCCATTTCCCAAAAGGGGCAACAGCGGTTACTTCCTCCAGACGGAGAAACATTGTATTCTCATTGACGGAGGCTCGGGCACGCTGCGGCGAATGGTCGATTTCGGCATTGACTATAAGACCATTGACACCATCTGCTACAGTCACTTGCATCCCGATCACACACTTGATCTCGTCCCGCTCCTTTTTGCCTATCGGCACGATCCCGGACTGGTAAAACCGAAGCCGCTCCACATTGTGGCGCCGGTCGGATTTGAAAGCTATTACGATAGGTTAATGGAGTTATATGGTGAGTGGGTTTTGAGTGACTGGATTGAGATTTCAATACAGGAAATATCGAGGGGAGAAGTTGTGCTAGATGATCTGCTGTTGAGATGCGGACATACAGAACACACAGACCATAGCGTTACCTATCGATTTGAGAGGGAGCGAGGGGGGTCTGTTTTCTATTCGGGTGATAGCGACTTCAGCGATGAGTTGATCGATAGCGCTAAAGGTGTGGATATCATGATCCTGGAGTGTTCATTTCCTGACAGCCTCAAGCGGAAGGGACATCTGACCCCGTCGGAATGCGGTCGAATAGCCACGGAAGCTGGCTGCAAACGTCTCGTATTGACCCATTTATATCCCGAAATCTTGGAAACAGATATCATTTCTACGATGGCACAATACTATCAGGGAGAAGTAGATTTAGCCTATGATGGGATGGAGATAAAACTGTAGATGGGTTTCTCCAAGCTCGGAAGAATTGTAATTCTCGTCCTCGGGACTGTTCTACTGGGAGCCGCCGGTTTCAAGGTTCTCGGCGGGAAGGAGTGGTCACTCTTGGACGCGCTCTATATGGCTGTCATCACCCTTTCTACCGTCGGATTCGAGGAAGTTCACACACTGTCAGACATACAGAAGATATGGACGATTGTCATCATTTCATTTGGGATCGGGATTGTGTTTTACGCCTTCAGTCAAGCGGCTCAGTTCCTGCTAAGTTTTGATTTGCTAAGGAGAAGAAGAATGGAGAATAAAGCATCACACTTAAAGGATCACTTCATCGTCTGCGGCTACGGTAGAATGGGGAAAGTAATCTGCGGCGAACTGATAAAACAGGGGCAGCCGTTTGTGATTATTGAGAATAACATGGAAAAGATCACCAAGATTGCGGAGGAAAGCTATATCTACGTTCAGGGGGATGCAACTCTTGATGAAACTCTTCAAAAAGCGGGAATCCAATATGCGAAAGGTCTTGTGGTAGTATTGAACAACGATTCGGATAATCTCTTCGTGACCATGTCAGCAAGAACGCTGAATCCCGAGTTGTTTATTACCAGTCGTTGCAGCGTTGACTCAAATGCCATAAAACTACATCGTGCCGGCGCCGACAAGGCGGTAAATCCTTATGTTGCTGGCGGACACAGGATGGCTGAACTCCTAGTCGCGCCATATCTTGAAGATTCGGTTGAAATTCGTACCCCGGCGCGGAATGTAGACATCGGAATTGAAGAACTGAAACTGGACAGAATCCGGCGTTTCGATGGGATCACCATAAAGGATGCACATTTGAGGGAAGAATACGGTCTCCTAATTGTGGGAATAATCGGAGCTGACGATGAAGTCACACTTAATCCTGATCCAAAAAGTATTCTAAGGCACAGTGATACTGTCATGATTCTCGGAGAGAAAGATAAATTGCGGAAATTTGAAGAAGCTGAAGTAGAGGTAGATTAGAGGTCTGACAGTAGTGACTTATGCAATATATGCGTATAATATATATTATGTCTACTACGCCGTTTGATGCGACGCAACCTACACTACAATACTTAACAAGCGATCCTGAACTAAGATAGTCTTTCTGATCTCCTTGCCATCCAGATATCGTTTCACATTGGACTGTTCTAGCGCCAATCTCAATGCTGATTCTTCATCCACCCCGGGCGCTACTTCGATTTCACCACGCCGTTTCCCATTTATCTGTACCGCGATGGTGATGAGCTCCTCCTGAGCCAGTTCTTCATCATATTCCGGCCAGGGATGGTAAGACAAGGAATCGGTGTGACCGAGCTTCTGCCACAACTCCTCGCACATGTGCGGCGTGAAAGGGCTCACAAGCAGAACGAATGTCTCTGTTAGTCTTCTGGATAGTGTTTGACTTGACTTCATCACATTTGTCAATGTCATAAGCTGAGAAATAGCCGTATTGAATTTCAGTTCATTAATATCGTTGGTGACCTTCTTGATTGTCTGATGCAAGAGTCTGTTGAGTTCGTCATCTATTTCCGCATCATTCACTATGGCATCGCTCAGCGTACCGTCTCCACTGATGAACAGGGACCACACCCTCTTCACAAACCGATAGCTCCCTTTGATACCCGAAGTACTCCACGGCTTTGATTTTTCAAGAGGTCCCATGAACATCTCGAAGAGTCGCATAGCGTCCGCCCCGTACTCCTCAAGGATTTCATCTGGATTAATGACGTTTCCTTTGGACTTGCTCATTTTAGAGCCGTCTTCACCCAGAATCATGCCCTGATTAATCAGTTTCTTGAACGGTTCTTTTGTCGAAACATAGCCGAGGTCGTGCAGCACGTGATGCCAGAAGCGGGCATATAGAAGATGTAAGACAGCGTGCTCCTGGCCGCCGATATACAAGTCTACCGGCATCCAATAGCGCTCTTTCTCGAAATCCCACCCTACTTTGTCATTATGAGGATCTATGAAGCGCAGATAATACCAGCACGACCCCGCCCATTGAGGCATCGTGTTAGTCTCTCTCTTCCCCTCCTTTCCCTCGAAGGTCACATTGACCCAATCGGTGGCATTTGAAAGAGGCGGATCGCCGGTTTCGGCCGGCTGATAATCTTCAACCTCGGGGAGTTCCAACGGCAGATCGTCTTCGCTGAGAGGCACCGGATCGCCATCAACATGTATAACCGGAAACGGCTCTCCCCAGTAACGCTGGCGGGAGAAGAGCCAATCACGGAGTTTATACTGAATAGTGGCCCGACCCTTTCCGTTTTCCTCTAACCATCCGATGATCTTTGTCTTGGCTTCTTCCACATACAGTCCGTCCAATAGATCACTGTTGATGGCGGGACCGTCACCCAGGTAAGCTTCTCCGTCAAAATCGTCAGGCGGCTGCACGGTGCGAATGATCGGCAGATCGTATTTATCGGCAAAATCCCAGTCACGTTGATCTTGCCCCGGCACAGCCATGATGGCACCGGTACCGTAAGTCATAAGGACGTAATCTGAGATCCAGATGGGTATCTCTTCGTCATTGACAGGATTTATGGCGTGTGTTCCGAGGAAGACACCAGTTTTTTCCTTCTCGAGATCTGTTCTGGCAAGGTCACTTTTGCGAGCCGCTTTTTTGACATAAGCTTGCGTCTCCTCTTTCTTACTGTCGCTGGTAAGTTGGTCGACGAAGGGGTGTTCCGGGGAGAGAACCATATAGGTAGCGCCAAAAAGCGTGTCCGGCCTGGTGGTAAAGACAGTAATGGATTTACCGATGGACGGAAGCTTGAATTCCACATCAGTACCCTCAGAACGGCCGATCCAGTTGCGCTGCAACTCTTTTATCCCTTCGGGCCAATCCAGATCACCCAGCCCCGCCAGTAGACTTTCAGCATAATCGGTGATCTTCAGCATCCACTGGCGCATGGGGACGCGATAGACTGGGTGACCTCCCCTCTCTGACTTTCCTTCAATCACCTCTTCATTAGCTAGGACTGTACCCAGTTCCGGGCACCAGTTCACCGGCACTTCTGCCTCGTATGCCAGCCCATTGTTAAATAGTTGCAGGAAAATCCACTGCGTCCATTTGTAATAGCCTGGATCGGTTGTATTGATTTCCCTGTCCCAATCGTAGGAGAGTCCCAACCTTTTTATCTGGCGCCGGAAATTGTCAATATTCCTGGCTGTGGTTTCAGCAGGATGGGTGCCCGTTTGAAGGGCGTATTGCTCGGCGGGAAGTCCAAAGGCGTCCCACCCCATAGGGTGGAGCACATTGAATCCGTTCATCCGCTTGTGGCGCGCTATAATATCCGTGGCAATATAGCCCAGGGGGTGGCCTACGTGCAGACCGTGAGACGATGGATAAGGAAACATGTCGAGGATATAGTACTTTTGCTTATCAAGATCCTCAACAGCCTTGAAAGTCTTGTTTTCCTCCCAGAAGGCTTGCCATTTTTCTTCTATCGTTTTATGATTGTAATTCTTAGCCATCACTTTCGTATCCATAGTTTAGGCGCATTGGACTATGTGAAACAATCAAAGATTAGTCGTTGCGGCTTGCCTTACCCGCCCGATTTCGAGACGATGATTCCAGCGGGGTTATACAGTCATTTTTTGCGAGGATATTACTGGTGCTTGCCGGTGGAGAGACCCTCACCACCAGGAGTGAGGTTGACTAAAAGCCGTTTTAATCACCGTTATTTATATTAACATACTACCAAAACATACAATGTGTCGGGGTGGGGAGATTTGAACTCCCGACCTCTGCGTCCCGAACGCAGCGCGCTAACCGGACTGCGCTACACCCCGAATTCTTGCTGGAGGAATGGTAATTTGCATTAGCGGATAAATGCCGCAGGGAAGATTCCAATACTTCATTTCTCCATTATTCCAATATTCCCCAACTGAGAAAAAGCGGCTACGGGAATTTAGAGAGAGTTTGAGTGAGATAACAGTCAAAAGACGTACTTCAGGACGACGAATCCGCCGACGAGGAGAAGCACAAATACGATTGAGAGCAGATTGAAATAGCGATCAATAGAGGTCGTAATAGGTTCACCAAATTTTCAGATCATGCCCGCCACGAGTAAAAAGCGGGTCAAGCGACTGATAGTAGACGCCACCAGAAATAGCGGCAGAGTGATATCAAAAGCGCCAGTGGGCCATATGGCGTCTCAGTCCAGCAATCTTTTATGTTGATCGACTTCTGGAAAAGCAAACTTCATAGCTTGTTTTTTCCCAGCCGATCCAAACCATAAACCATGACAAACCCTATCACCATGCATACCAATACCAACAATATTTGAGCATCACCCTCGTAGTACTTCGCCAATACGCTTACTTCAAGAAGGGGAACCTTTTCCCCGGAAAAGTTCACGCGGGTTTCAAGAACATTGCGCCAGGGCCAGATCTTATTGAGCGATCCTAGCATAAACCCTGCCAATATGGCCAATGTACTGTTTCGGTAACGAGAAAAGGTCCAGGAGAGAACCCGGCTGAAACTTGCCAAACCAACCAGGCAGCCTAAACCAAAGACTAAAACAATCTTTAGTTGACTCAAATCTTCCATTTTAATTACTGCTTTCACAGCTGGAATTACGGTTGTATACAAGCCCATGAGCAGCAGGATAAAAGAACCCGAAATTCCTGGCAGGATCAAGGCCGAAATGGCAATTACGCCTCCCAAAAAAATATAAAGCAGATTCTGGGACCCCATGGAAGGGTTAAGAATGGTGATCCCATAGGCAATCGCGGTTCCAAAAACCAAAGCCAAAATAGATCGGACATGCCATTGGTCAACCTGCTGCCCAACGTATAGTACGGATGCTAAAATCAAACCAAAGAAAAAACCCCAAAGCGGCTCCTGATGATTAGTCAACAGATAAGAAACACCGAAAACGCCAAGTCCGATTCCGAGCACCATGCCAACCCCCAAAGTCAACACAAAACGACCATCAATTGCCTGCCAGAAGGCCAGCATACCTCCTTCCCGAAACGATCGGATAATCGAGGGGCTGAGGATAGTCTTTATAGCTTTGATCAGACGCTCGTAAATACCGGTAATAAAAGCAATGGTACCCCCGGAAACCCCTGGTACAACTTCAGCCATTCCCATGGCCATTCCTCTAAGTGCAATAGCGATTGAATTCATAGGTCTAAAGGTAAAATAAAGCCCCGAAAAGGTTTAAAATTAAATTAAACTTATTCATTTTGGAAGCTATAGACCAGAACTAGGTCCGGCCTTACGCAGACGATATTGCCCCGATACCATTAAATATCTACCCAGCGTATTGACACGCTCATCCAACCGAACATGTTACCAGAGGAAACTTCTTAAATACATGGCGATGAATTTAAATGTATCGTATACATTTCTCATGGCAGATTTTTCGCCAGCGTAGATGGTGGGAATTGGAACGTGACGTATTCGATATCCTGCCAGGACTGCCCGCATTAGAAGTTCACTCTCGAATTGAAAGCCGTGCTGTATGAATGTCAATTGGGTGATGATCTTCGAAGGAAAAGCGCGGAAACCACATTGAGAATCCTTTATTTGCATGTTGGACCGTATTGATAGCAATAAAGAAGTGACAGCATTGGAAAAAATACGGTGAGGCGGCATTTTCGAATAATCCCTTCTCCACGCTACCACAACTGATTGCTTATCGACTTTTCTCAAGAGAGCTACAATGGATTCAGGCGGATGCTGCAGATCGACATCCATAGTTACCACATAATCGAAGCCGTTATCATACGCATAGTTGAGGCCGGTCATAAGAGCGGCGCCTTTACCCCTGTTTTCTATGTGATCCAGTTGATTTAGAGATTGCTGCGCAAGGAGTTTGCCGGTGCCGTCGGTACTGCCGTCATTCACAAAGAGGAAGTTGTCTATATCCGCGGCTGACAGTCGTTTTAGAAGAGATGGAATCGTCGCTTCGCCGTTGTATACTGGAATGATTACGAGGAATGACTGTTTCAAATCGAAGAACGGTTGTCAGGCAATGCGCTAGCGAGACTAGCGGGCGTATTGTCTAAGCGAGGCGGAGAGAGATTTTGCCAAATTGTTGGCGGCACGGCTGACCATCTCATCGGCTACCGGTACCAGCTGCTCCCGGCGGCCGGTAAGTTGCTTTGAGCGCCAGCTGAGAGCACGCTCGTCTCCGGCAAACGTAGCCCAATCCTTCTCAATACTGGCTTCACCGCTGAAAGATTCACTCTGAAGAATTCTAGCGGTCTGCACATCGATGATGTTATAAGATCCGCGAATAGTGGCTGCCGTAGACCTTTTGTAGATCTTTACATTTGCGGTGACCTCTCCTTTAATATCCCTCATTTTCTCCTTCCCTTCGTCATTCACGTATCGCTCTTTGCGAATTACCACCCGTCTACTTTCCTTATAGGTATCTTCAGTTGTTCTTTCAGGAGTGACAATGATCTGAGTAATCTTGCCTGTGACTATTTCGTGGACGCCGAGAATCTTGCCTACATCCACGGCCATCTGGGCATCAATAACACCTGATTGGGCCAGCGCCTGCTCGCGCATGACACGATCCAACTGGTCGCGGGAAACAATTTCCAGAAACTCAGTTGCAGCGGGATCGTTCAACACATCGCTGATGACCATGTCGACGATGGTTTCATTGACAGCGCCATACTTACGCCTCTTGCCGCTCTTATCTTCGAAAGGGATGATGGCAATTCTAAGGATGGCCTCCAGCCGCATGGTTTCATATTTTTCGGCGGAATCTTTGAATCCGGCCACAAAACGCAAAGAAGTTTTAAACTCCTTGGCTGCCTTCTTCTTGTTATCGATCCCTTCCAGAGAGGAATATGTCACTCCCTCATTATAATGTACTTCCGCCGCTATTTGTTTTGCTTCTTCAAGAGGATCGAAATAATGCTTAACATCAAATTCAATTATTTCACTTCTCCCTTCCAATCTCAATATCGGCAACTGTTTGATGACACGGTTAAGCCTCTCGAGAGCTTCATATTCTGAAACAATCCTGTCCCAGCGAAATTTATCTTCGGAATTATGCAGTTGACCGAGGGTAGTCTCGTGATCGATCACCGCCGCTCTGAAGGCGTCTTGGATCAGTAACTGCGCCTTCTCGTAACTTGGATTGATGCGCAGCGACTGAGCACAATCGTAAACCGCTTCATCATAATCGCCGCGCTGATAACTGTCACGGGCGCTGCGCTCGAGCTGTCCGTAAGCAGTGAACATGGCACAGCCAGTTAACAGGAATTGACAGATTGCCACGAAAAGAACGATAATTCTCTTTAGATAATCGTCCATCACTGCGGGAATTTACACGAGAGAAGACTATTAATGACGCAGAAAGTGAGGGTCCAAATGTTAGTCCAGAGGATAGATATTCGGCCGCCTGTCTCGGAAGAACATAGTCCTGGCGTGGGACTGACCAACTTCAGAGAGGTCAATATCTGTTACCAGCACAAAATCCTCTCCTCGCGGGGCCCTCGCAACGACCGCACCGGAAGGTGAGGTGACAAATGATTCTCCCGCAAAGTTCATTTCGCCCTCTCTGCCGACACGATTCGCCAGCGCACAGTAGTATCCGTTCTGGAATGACGCCACCTGAAGCTCCGCCTCGTAAAGTCCTTCCGGCCACTCACCCGCCGTTCCCGCCTGGGGAATCACCACAAGTTCCGCTCCCTTAAGTCCGAGGGCACGCATGTACTCAGGATAGTGACGGTCGTAGCAGATGGCCACACCCACCTTCCCCACTGATGTATCGTATACGGGCGCCCCGCTGTCACCCGGGGTGTAATAGTCCTTTTCGTAGAAACAGGCGTAATCGGCGATGTGAGTCATCCGTGTCACGCCTAATAGAGTACCATCTGAATCGATGACGGGAGACGAATCGTAGGTCATATCTCCAGCCCGCTCGAAGAGGTTGATGATCATCACCATCCCCAGCTCCTTCGCTTTCGCAACGAACGCATCTGTAGTGGGACCGGGGACGGTTTCAGCAAGTTTTAGGACGTCCTCTTCGGCGCGGTACTGTGGGTGGAAGCGGGTGAAGGCCAGTTCGGCATAGACAGCCAGCTTTGCGCCTTCTAAGGAAGCTTTTTTGAGATGCTTCAGACCGTGGTCGATGTTCTTCCGTTTATCTTCTGTTGCGTGCTGCTGGATGAGGGCGATTCGCATGATATGAGGAGTGTAAATTCACTACTACGGCGAGAAGAAGCAAAACAAAATTCCAATAAAATCTCAGACAGGACGCAGCGTCCGGTCAGTGCAAATAGGGATTAATTTACTTGTGAAGATACTTGCCACCCGACCAGTACGGTATTATTCATTGTTCTGCGTAGAAGTATCTGAATGATGCGGCGTATTTCGTCTTCCTGTCATGTGCCAGTTCCGTCAGGTTGATACC
This sequence comes from Candidatus Neomarinimicrobiota bacterium, assembly GCA_030743815.1. Classification (NCBI taxonomy): domain Bacteria; kingdom Pseudomonadati; phylum Fidelibacterota; species Fidelibacterota bacterium. Next base: position 9,882 of record JASLRT010000007.1, read on the forward strand.
GTACTGTTTGATGGCGTCAACGCCATTTTCCGGGTTTCATCTGCCTATTTACATTGTCCTTGGATATCTCCTTCCGTTTACGCCTTTCAGTGTGCATAACCTGTGCCAATCCCTTGAGATCGCTGGTCTGTTTGACATAATGACACCCCCCTGACATATGGACCCCGCCAGCGTCTCTTGAGCGGCATTCTGTCATTCCTCTAATCCTTTCCATGAAAGCGCTTTTCTTCCTATTTTCCCTTATTCATGGCGAACAATACGGAATGACAGTCAGCACACAATTTGATCTGACCGGTAAAGTGGCCATTGTCACCGGCGGCTCGAGGGGGATTGGGAAATCCATCGCTAACTGTTTCGCCACAGCCGGCGCCAATGTAGTAATCGCCAGTCGAAAAAAGGAAGGGCTGGACAAGGCGGCAAAGGGGATCAAGAAAGGTGGTGCATCCGTTCTCACCGTGGCTACTCATACAGGTGATGACGAGGCTGTCCAATCGCTGGCTTCAAAGACTATTGACACTTTTGGTGCCATCGACATTGTTGTCAATAATGCGGCCACAAATCCCCATTTCGGACCCCTCTTTGGCTCAGATGAAAGTCATTGGGACAAGATATGGGAAGTCAACGTTAAGGGATACTATAAGGTGGCCAACGCGTGCCTCAAGACTATGAAAGAACGTGGCGGCGGCAAGATCATCAACATGGCCAGTATTCTGGGAAAGATTCCCGGCTCGGGTATGGGCATCTACAGCATCAGTAAAGCGGCGGTCATCATGCTTACAAAAGTGATGGCACAGGAGCTGGCGAAGGATAATATTCAGGTCAACGCGATTGCACCGGGATTTGTTAAGACTGATTTCAGTCGCACTCTCTGGCAGAATGAAAAACTCCACGACACCATCGTCAGGGGAATCCCCCAAGGCCGCATGGCCGATCCTGATGAGATTGTTGGGATTGCCCTCTACCTCGCCTCAAGTACCTCGGATTACACTACAGGAGAAACGATTTTTGTTGATGGTGGACAGTCACTTGGGCCGGCCATCTAATTTCATGCAGAGGAAAACATGACTAAGCTGAACGAAACAGATATCGTTGCCAAAGTAAGAAAGTTTTTAGCGGAAAATCTCATTCCGCTTGAAGAAGAGTTTCTCCTCAACGGATTTCTCTCGGTTTCGGAGGTTCTCGAGGAAAAGCGACAGCTCGCCAAGAAGGAAGGTCTATGGACGCCGTATCTGCCCGAATCGGACGGTGGACTTGGTCTCTCTCTCACCCAATTTGCGGCGGTGAGTGAAGAACTCGGTCGTACGCCGCTGGGACATTACGTCCTCAACTGCCAGGCGCCCGATATCGGAAACATCGAGCTGGTCTCACTCCACGGCACGGCTGACCAGAAACGGGTCTTTCTTGAACCTCTCATCAGAGGAGAGATTCGAAGCTGTTTCGCCATGACTGAGCCGGAGAATCCGGGGTCCAATCCTGTGCTGCTTGACACGTCAGCAGAAAAGGATGGCGATAACTATCTCATCAACGGCCAGAAATGGTTCACCAGTTCCGCTGATGGAGCTTCTTTCACAGTTGTGATGGCTGTTACAAATCCGCAATCGGAGAGCAAGTATGGCAGGGCAAGCATGATCCTCGTTCCCATGGATGCATCGGGCCTGGAGATTGTGGAGAACACACCTGTCATGGGCGGCACGGGAGAGGGTTATGCCAGCCATTCCGAATTGCGATTCACCGATTGTCGAGTCCCCAGTGATAACTTGCTCGGTCCCGAGGGCGAAGGATTTCGACTGGCTCAGGAGCGGCTCGGTCCCGGCAGAATTCATCACTGTATGAGATGGATCGGGATCTGCGAACGCGCCTTTGATCTCATGTGCCGTCACGCATCCCGCCGTCGCATAACGAGCGATAGTCTTTTGGCGGACCAGGCCATTGTGAGAGCATGGGTTGCTGAGAGCCGCGCCGAGATAAATTCGGCACGCCTGATGGTTCTTGACGCCGCTGAAAAGGTGGAACGCCAGGGGACCAGCAGTGCGCGGACTGAAATCTCACTCATTAAGTTTTACGTTGCTAGTATCCTTCAGAAAATCCTCGACCGCGCCATCCAGGCACTCGGCGCCCTTGGTGTAACGGACTACACCCCCCTCGCCTACTGGTACCGCCACGAACGGGCAGCGCGCATCTATGACGGACCGGACGAAGTCCACAAACTGTCGGCCGCGAAACAGATACTGAAAAAGTACGACTCGGAGTAAGCTATGTGCTATTCCGAGGACACCATTGACGTCCGTCCAGAAGAGCGGTTTGATACCGTCCGCTTACGCGAGTACTTGAAAGGATCACTCGAGGGAACGCAGAATAAGCTGAAGGTTCGTCAATTCAGCGGCGGCGCGGCTAACCTCACCTACCTTCTCGATTACGGCACACATGAATACGTACTCAGACGTCCCCCTCTCGGTCCCGTAGCCCCCACCTCCCACGACATGGCTCGCGAATACCGGGTGCTGTCGATTCTGTACAAGACATTCCCTTGTGCCCCGCAAGCTTTCCTTTTTTGTGATGACAGTAAAGTCATCGGTGCTTCTTTTTTCATCATGGAGAGGAAGCGAGGTGTGGTGGTACGTAAAACCGTACCGGAAGTGTTTGTCGCGATGGAGGATTCCCCCCGGCGGATGAGCGAAGCCCTCGTAGACCGTCTGGCGGAGTTCCACGCGGTCGACTTTGCGTCGTTGGGACTTGGGGACCTTGGCAGGCCTGAAGGATTCATCCAGCGCCAGGTAGAAGGGTGGTTCAAACGGTGGGAAGCGGCAAAGCACGAAGATCTGGAAGAGATGGATGATCTTTATGCATGGCTCACTGAGAATCTCCCAACGGTGAGCGATACTGCTCTCGTGCACAATGACTACAAATTAGACAACCTCATGTTCTCCCCCACTGACCCCGGGCACGTGGTTGCCATCTTTGATTGGGACATGTGCACTCTCGGTGATCCCCTCAACGACCTTGGTGCGCTGCTGTGCTACTGGAGTGAGCCGTCCGATCCGGCCTTCTTCAAGCGAGCATCCATGATGCCCACAGACGTGCATTTCCTGACGCGGGAGGCGTTAGTGCAGAGATACGCTGAGAAAGGCACCCGGAATGTGACGAACATCAGATTCTACCACGTGCTGGGGCTTTTCCGCTTGATCGGTATAGCGGCGCAGATTTACATCCGTTTCGTGCGAGGACAAACCAAAGATGCACGCTTTGCGGCCTTTGGTGATCTGATTCCGCTCATCTCGAGATACGCACTCTCGCTTATAGCAAAGACCTAACCGTCACGTCAACAATCACTCTTGCATATTCAGTATGGAAAACCAAGGTTTATCTGCACAAGAAAACTTTAGAACAACTCATAGGAGCCTTGATACTGAAACCATAGAGGTTTGGCAATCTTCTATGGTTTACACAAACCGTTTTACTAGAAATCAGGGCGCCGTTACCCGGGCAAAACCGTTATAGGTGAGGCTCCCAAGGAAGAGCATCCCATCATGCTCCTCCACACTGGTAATGGGCGAAAAAGATTCCGGTGATGGGTCCTGCAGGTTATGAAGGATGTTTCCATCCCCGTCGATGCCGATGACAAAACCGTAGTGCTCCGGCGCAGGTTGCATGGACTCGGGCAGTCGCATGATAAGTTTTCTCATGAACGGTTTATGAGACAGGTTGTCAAGGATATCCTTGCGCTTTGAAGGGAAAGCAATCCAGAACGTTCCTTTCCCGTTGGATGAGATCCCGTCGGGTATGCCAGGGAGATTCTCCAGAAGAACCTCTGACGTCCCCGCCTTCTCGCCCGCTATCCGCACCTTTTGCACCGTGTAGGAACTTGTCTCATTCACAAGCACATACATTTGATCGGGACTGACGGCGACACCGTTAGCAAAATAGAGACCGTCTTTCACGACGCTGGTCTCTCCGCTGATAGGATGGTACGCTAACAGTCTCCCGTTTCCCCGGTGTTCCATTATGTCTGACCGATAATCTTCAATGCCAAACTTATGCGATGCATCAGTAAAATAGATCGTGCCATTCTGCGCAATATCCACATCATCAGTAAACTTGAACGGGACGCCTCCGGCTTCAGTCGCGAGGACCGTCAGCTCTCCATCGGGCGAAACGGACAAAAGCCCTCTCTTGGCGTCGCAGATGATGAGATTGCCGTCAGCATCAAACTCCATGCCGAGAGGTCTTCCGCCTGTGTTGACGAACAGTTCACTGTTTTCCCCGCTGCTGTCGTAGCGCAGTACGCGGCCGTCTTCATACGGTGCATAAATCCTGCCTTCGCTGTCCACTTCAATATCCTCCGGACCGATACCGTCACCCTTTCCGAAAATATCAGCTTGCGCTAGATAGTCATTGGGTGCGAATTTACCATCGAGTGATGGAGCTGGTTTCGATTCCCAGGCAACGGGATCAACGGCAACAGGCCAGAATGCAAGGTAAAGAAGGAGCAAGACTATTACGGCCAATACAGTTTTGATAAACGATTTTATTATCACGGCTGGAACCGGGGATTAAGGTCTACACTCTCGTGGCCGGTGAGATTAACATGGTTTCCGCCATCACTGTCCATGATGTAGATTTCCGCATTACCGTCCCGATTTGATACAAACGCTATCCACTCCCCATCCGGTGATATAACCGGATAATCGTCATACGCCTCGTTTTGTGATAGATTTGTCTGATTACCTCCATCAAACAGATCCATAGAATAGATTTCACTGTTGCCGTCCCTGTCAGTGACAAAGATAACGGTCTTGTCATCGGGTGAAATCACCGGCAACGTATCGTCACTGTCACTCTGCGTCAGGTTCGACTGCTCAGCGCCGTCAACATCTATGACGTATATTTCATGATTCTGATCCCTGTTTGAGTCAAACAGGATACTTTCCGAAACGGAATGCCATGCGGGTCTCAGATCATCACCAGGACTGTTGGAAAGATTTACTCTATTTGCGCCACTAATATCTACCTTAAAAATATCGTAACCGGTATCTGTTATTGAGGCATAAACAATTTGCTGTCCGCTGGAGACAAAAGCGGGTTGAATATTCCACCCCTCAGTTGCCACTGCAATCTTGTTCTGCCCGTCAACATCCATTACTGTAATATTAGAGACTCCAGTGAAACCAGGATCAGTGACATAAGCTATGCGGGAGCCCGTCGCTGAGTAAACCGGCGATCGATCGCTGCCGCTGCTGTAAGTGAGAATTGCCAGATTTTCCCCGTTGATATCCATAGAATAGATATCCCGATTGCCGGCACGATCGCTGACAAAAGCTATTTTTTTACCGTCGGGAGAAAATACCGGCGAATGGTCGTCAGCTTCATTGTCGGTCAGGTTTATGGCATCACTGCCATCTATTTCCATTATGTAGATTTCCAGGTTACCGTCACGCTCAGATACGAATATGATCTTAGGATCAGTATTGACATCCGGTCCGGGCGGTTCCTGACAGGTGACGAGGAACACTAGTAACGGCGCTGAAAGAAGCGATGAGAGGTGAGAAACGTGTGATGGCGTTCCGCGACGGATGCATTGGAACCACGGCAGCATAATACTTCAAGTCTTCTTCGCTATTCTCCTGAATGATCTCTAACGATACGGACAAAGGCTCCGGCACCGTCTCAAAGTTTTCTCTCCTGCGTTGCGAAGTTAACTTCGTAAAGACCGAATTTCATGTCATAACCTTCAGACCACTCAAAATTGTCCATGAGGGTTCAGTAGAAATATCCCCTCACATCATAGTCTTCTTCCAGCGCCCTTGAGACTGCGTAAAGATACCGTTCGATGAAAGTCGCCCGCCTGTCATCTTGAGCATCGGCGATACCGTTCTCAGTGATGAAAATAGGGACGCCCAATTCGGATATCCTCTCAATTGAACGGTAGAGACCTTCCGGATAGATGGGATAAGCCATATCGGTCATCCAATCATTCTCATAGAACTCAATCGTCCCTCTCTCCCGTCTCTGTCTCTTTACCATCCGCCCGGTGGTATTCGATCTTGCCGTTAACGATGGTATAGAGGATCTCTGTATCGATGATTGCATCCTCATCCACTGTCATCATATCTTGCGACAGGACAGCAAAATCGGCCACCTTGCCCACTTCGATGGAACCTTTTAAATCCTCTTCGAAGGCTCCGTAAGCCGCGCTGAGCGTGTAGCTTTTCAACGCTTCCTGGCGCACCATCTTCTGATGGGGTTCGTATCCTCCCGGCGGTTCACCCTCAAGGGTACGCCTTGTGACGGAGGCATAGAAACATTCGATGGGACTTATCGGTTCCACCGGAACGTCCGTGCCGTTGATAACTACTGCGCCGGAATCGATCAGCTTGCGCCAGACATAGGCGCCCTCCTCGATGCGCTTCTTGCCAAGTCTGTCAATAGCCCAGGGACGGTCAGAACTCATATGTATCGCCTGAACTGAGGCGATGACTCCCAAACCGTTGAAACGGGGCAAATCCTGGGGATCGATATGTTGGGCGTGCTCAATCCTGAAGCGGTGGTCACCGGCCTTCTCCGGATACTTGTTGAACACATCTTCGTATTGATCCAGTACTTCCCGAACGGCACGGTCACCGATGGCGTGTGCATTGACCTGAAAACCGCTGCGCAATCCCTTTTCAGCCACTTCGTGAACATAGGTCATAGGCTGGGTCGCCATACCGTAGTGACCTTCCCTATCGTTATATTCATCAAGGAGCCAGGCACCCCTTGAGCCGAGGGCACCGTCAGTATTGAGCTTGATGGCGCGGATGGTGAGAAAGTTGTCGCCCAGGCCGATCTCAGGCCCTTTCCCGTACCAGTCGTCAAGAAGTAACGGTTCGCGGCCGGTGAGCATTACATAAAGGCGGACACGGAGTTTCCCCTGATTGAGAAAGTCGTAGTAAATCTCAATAGTCGATCTACCAGCTCCGGCATCATGAAAGGTGGTCACACCGTGGCGCAAGCACTCATCGATGGCAAGTTCCAGCGCCCGCGATCTTGTGTCCACAGTATCCTTGCTTATATAACTCCAGATAAGATTCTGCGCCACCTCATTGAAGATTCCCGTCGGTTCACCGTTCTCATCCTTGATAATCTCTCCTTCTCCGCCAAAAGTTGATTCAGAAGTAATGCCCGCAATCTCCATCGCTCTTGCATTGGCGAAACCGGCGTGACCGCTGGCGTGAGTGAGGAAGATGGGATTCTGTGGTGAGATGGCACTTAGCTTGTGATGCGTCTGAAATCCTTTGATCATCGGCTTTGGCTGTGGCATCCATTTGCTCTGGTGCCAGCCGCGTCCTAGAATCCACTGGCCGGGCTCTACCCTGTCCATCGCCTGCTTCACTTTAGCCACCAGTTCATCATAATTCCTGGTTCCGGTCAAATCGAGTCGCATCATTGAATTGCCGAGACTCATCATGTGCCCATGAGATTCGATGAACCCGGGAACAACAGTTTTGCCGTTTAGTGAGAGAATTTCTGTATCTTCTCCCGTAAGCGGCTCCATAGCAGCATTCGTACCGACAGCTACAATTTTGCCGTTAGATACAGCTACCGCCTGGACCGTGGGCGCGTTCTGATTCATAGTGTAGATATTCGCATCGCGAAGGACAAGATCGGCTTTTTCCGATTCCCCGCAACCATAGATGGCAATACCGTAACACAGTACAATCAAGCTAATATTTCTCTTCAAATTCATCATTTGATCTCTCTTTGATTTTGAATCACGGATGCTGTCATGTTAAGGCGTCCGATGGAGCTGTGCTCATAGCTCTCCCTCAATGGATTTCTCCAGCCGCCGTGCTTCAGACAGAAATTTATCCACCGTCAACTCTTTCAGGAACAGGGCGCCGTGAGCTGCGCGCAATCTCGGATGTTCGTTCTGATACCAGAAATCACGTCCCAATACAAGCTGTAAAGTCTGATTCTGTGCTACCCAGATCTTCTGGACCAGATCACAAAAAGGACCATCCAGTTCATGACTGGGAAACGACGCACTCTTTTGGCTCAGATAGCAAGTCAAAAACGTGTCACGGAGCATAGTCAGCGAGTTGAGTGAAACGGGCACAATAATGTCAGCTTCTGCGGCATCAAAGCTATACCAGACGTTGCGGTATCCCCAGATCCGCAGCTGAGACAGATCACTCTCTTCGTTCCACATGCGCACCGCCTCGGCGATAGCCTGGAGTACCTTATAGTGAGTGTCAGGTCCGCTCCCTTCCGGATCGAGTGCCAAGGTTATCACCGTTGGTTTAATTGATCTAAGTTTCTCAAGGATCGGCTCAACATCGCGTTTAGATTCAGGCGTTTCTGTGAATATATCGCCGGTATAGAAACCGAGGCGAAGATGGCTTATGTCCTTTGTCTGTACGCCGTAGTGCGACCATACCAGTTCCTCTTCGAATTCTCTTATCATCCCTTTCAACTGCTGAACATCAGGCCGGTTCTTTTCTCCATCGTAACAGTCGTCAAGATAACGGATCACTTCATCGATCTTTTTTTCCAGCGACGCCAGAGAATCGATAGCATAGATTTCTACCAGCGCCCGGATAACACGATGAGCAAGACCGCGGTGGCGCCCCTCTGGATTGTTGGAAGCGATCCTGTCAAGGTAGTGGAACACGTCCTTGTCGCGCTTGAGCAGATAGCCCGTCTTAAAGAAATCGGGATAGTATATCATCTGTATCAATCCCTGATCCAGAAAGTCCTTTATGTTTATAAGAATCTGGCGTACGTAGCCATTAGTTACTGAGGTAAATCCTGACGTGAGGATACAGAAATGATGCCTGTTCAGCGGTGAGCGGACAAGGTGCGCAATGTGCGGCAAATATCCCAGCATAATGTCGTCGTGGTGCGGACCCGTATGAAAGAATGTCTGGTTCTCTTCAAAAGTCAGTCCGCGTTCGAGTTTTTGCGCGAAGGAAGCGAGTACCTGAGGCACAGTCTGGTCAGTGAGGTCCGGGATTATAGCGTTGATCCTGTCACTCTTCAGGTCATCAAGGGTAAGTCGGTGTCCGAACCTGTTAAGTTTATGGCAGAGATTGACGATGGCCCTCTCTGTCTTCTCCCGGCTCCACGGTTCCGCAGTCAAAGCGTGCACGTGGACGTCTTCCAGTCGGCATGCCGCTCCTCTGGTGAGATAGAAACGGGCTCCGTTAAGGCGAGACAGTACAGTGGCCGGGTAACTGATATCTTCACTGCTTTCCATGGACGCCCTGACGATTTCAGCCTTTGCCTCGCCGGCAGCTATGATAATCGCTGTCGCTGCGGGATTTCCAGTGATTGTGGAAAGGCCTATAGTAATAACCGGCCGGGTCCTGGATACTTCAATGCCGCCGAGATCCGAGGCGGCGGTGGCCTGGGTCTCGAAGTTGGTCTCCGTAAGCCTGGTGGTTGAATTGTGATCAGAACCGCGAACATTGAAAGCGATGTGACCATCAGGACCGATACCACCGATAAAAAATCCGATCCCTCCTCTGGCACGAATCTCTTCCTCGTACTCCGAACACCACTGATCAGCCATATAGATGGTTCTCTTCTGGTCTTCCTCCAGTGATGACGCGGGATTACGGTAGCGCAATGTCAGATCAAGCCGGTTATCGGGAAATATCTCGCTGAGGGGCTTCCCATCAGCGGACGGAATTTCGTGGCAGCTGATGAGCTTACACCTGTCTTCAGACAAACCAAATCCCTGGATGTAATAGTGTTGCACAAAATAGTAAAGTGAATTGTGATAAGCGGGATCAATAGGATAAAACTCGTCCATCTGAACAAAATGAAGTCCCCGGAGACTGGGACTTTTGTCCAGCGTTAACCCGTTGTCCTTTCGCAGTTTCTCAAGCTGACGATCGTCCCAGTTCCGCAGCAGATGCTGGACCCACTTGATGAAATATTCCGGTGTCTTGCCTGTGGGCATACTGACAGTTCCTTCGGGATTCTCGTTGATCCATTCAAAGAACCTGAGAGCGGTCAGAAGACCGAGACGGGGCAGGTTGTCAACGACAATGAATGGAATATGAGAACGGGCGCGAGTGATCTCACTCCGCTTCAGAAAAGATTGCTCAACGCTGGAAGGAATCATATGTCGTTTTGGGCTGACTATTGAGGAGTGATGATGTTGTTAATTCATTCATAAACGTTAAACCCAAGCGCAAGTAATCTACATCCGATTGGGTTAAATACGCCACAGAGATAAACAACCGTCAATAAGCATAAACTAAAGGAGATGTCCAGCCGGGAACCTTGGAGGTTTAACGCGGGGGACGACGGATGTTATATTTCAGGTTGTATGCCCTGTAATATTCGTCGAGAGATGCGGGATAGCGGCGTCCGCCCCAGACATAGCGGAGGGAATCTGTGGTGTGCACTTCCTCAACCTCCGGATAGGTCAGTTTAATATAGTAAAAAACCTGCTTGCCGATACGAATGATCTGATCTTCCGCGGGTTGAACACCTAAAACTTTTTCCATCATATCAATGTGATTGGTCTTCATCTGATCCAGCACAATCGATTCAAGCTTGGCCTCAAGTCCCCAAACATACTTTGCTTTGGTAGCCATACTTATGAGACCGGAAACTCGCGGATTGTTCATATTCTCCAGGGCGATCCTTGACGAAACAAGATTCTCATAGTCCACGTCAGCATTGAAAATGACCGGTGTTTCCGACGTTATCATCATGTCTGACACTGTCTGAAAAGAGTCGTGTATTTCCCACCAAAATTGAGATGCGGGCATGGTTCCATCCACAAACTGGATAACAATCTTGCTGTTTGCGGAAGCTGAGACTGACGTCCCGTTGCGTCCCAGGGGGATGCGGCACTGAACTGTAATTATGGATGGATAGAACAGCTTCCCTTCGCTTTCACCGGCCTTCTCCAGCTGATAGGTGATGGCTTTCCCAACGGAGGCAAAACCGAGCATCATAGCTTCTTCAAAGTTGTTGCGCCGAGTATTGATGGATACGTCAAGGATTGAGTTATTGTTAGGTCCCTCAACCAGGGATAGCCCTTCGCCAGCCAGATTGATACGGTAGTACCTGAGGAGAGAACGGGTGTTGTTAATGAAACCGTATCTCAAATCGTCAGCGGAGCGGCCATCATCCAGCTGGTCTGAGCCCGATGAGACGGAGATGGATAGACTTATAAGAGCTGGGAATAGTATACTTGTCTTCTTCATTTTGACGCTCTTGAGATCAAAATACGAATGAAATATACTATCTATCCACTTATTATTTTCAAGGCGGTGTTTCGCCTTTATAGCTGGTTGAAATTCTGGTATGGAATGTTCTTCCAATGTCCATAGTTTTATTTCAACAACACCATCTTCCGGGTCTGAGTGAAGTCTCCCGCCTCTATCTGGTACAGGTAAACACCAGCACTTACTTGTCTGCCTAAGTCATCCGTCCCATCCCAGACAGCTGTTCTGTTACCAGCATCCTGTGATTGATTTACAAGGGTTTTTATCTGTTTGCCTAGTAAATCATAGATGCCAAGAGTGACCTGAGCCTGTTCTGGCAGGTCATAGCTTATTGTGGTGGTAGGATTGAAAGGGTTGGGATAGTTGGCGTGTAGTGCGAATGACTCAGGTATTAGTTCACTTTCATTGATATTCAACTGGCTACCATCAATGGTTAATGTGAAAGGACCGTTCTCAGCATAAACATCATTCTCTCCATCGGTAGCAACTATTGTCCAGGTTCCTGAGATAAGTTCAACACCAGCAGTGTGCATATAGTCTTCAATATGATGATAGGGAACCTTGTACATATTTGAGGTGATTTCCTCGTCAGAGGGAACAATGAACCTTATATACTCTGGCAAGTCGCCTGTCAATTCTCTACTATAAGTTACTGGTTGAGTGTCTACAGACTGGTTCCACGCAAAGTAGAGCGTATCAAGGAAATTGGCTCTTGTTAGAATGATGGTCGTGTTGTTCGGGGGGTATACAAGGTCGAATGGCGAGGGTGGAAAGAAAATCTTTCTGATCTTATGATTATGTTCATCTGCAACATACACATTGCCGCTGCCGTCTACTGCTACGCCAGAAGGCTTATTAAATGATGCTGCTGCCGTGCCTGTTCCATCATCAGAGCCTACAGAACCGCTTCCCGCTAACGTTGTTACCACGCCCGCTGATGTTATCTTTCTGATCTTATGATTATAATAATCTGCAACATACATATTGCCACTACCATCTATTGCTACACCAAAAGGCCAATAAAATGATGCTGCCGTGCCTGTTCCATCTTCAGAGCCTATAGAGCCGCTTCCCGCTAACGTTGTTACCACACCTGCTGATGTTATCTTTCTGATCAGATGATTAAATTGATCTGCAACATACACATTGCCGCTGCCGTCTACTGCTACGCCAGCAGGACGATAAAATCTTGCTGCCGTGCCTGTTCCATCTTCAGAGCCTATAGAACCGCTTCCCGCTAACGTTGTTACCACGCC
>JASLRT010000008.1 GCA_030743815.1 Candidatus Neomarinimicrobiota bacterium
CATATGAAACGGCACGACAGCTACCTTAAAGGCAAAACCGACGATAAGCAGTCCTATCCCAAGATCCAATACTGCACTTGAAAAAACATTACCCGAGGCGATTGCAGCGGCAATACCTTCGAAATTCGTTGTTCCGGTAGCGCCGTAAGCGAGGGCGGCTCCGAAGAGAAAAAAACCTGTTGAGAAGGCGCCGAGAAGTAGATACTTGAGCCCCCCTTCATTGCTCAAAACATCGTGTCTCAAAAATCCCACAAGAACGTAGAGTGACAGCGACAACAGTTCCAGTCCCAAGAATACAACAACGAGGTCATTGGCTCTGGTCATCAGCATCATACCGATGGTTGCAAAGAGGATAAGGCTGTAGTACTCGCCGCGGAGTTCCCCACCCCTCCTTTCAAGATACACCTGCGCCACCAAGAGCGCGGCCAAAGCTACGGCGAGGTACAGGAAATCGAAGAAGGTCGAATAACTGTTGAGCGTCAGCATGCCGCCGAAAAGCCTCATTTCAGCGCCGCTGTTCTGCCAGACGTACCCTCCAGCCACAGCGATACCGAACAGGCTCAGAATCAGCATAACCTGCCGCCGCGGCTTCGCCAGCATCTCGAAAGTCAGGATGACAACAGCGGTCAGTAGTAGTGAAACTTCGGGTAGGATGCCTCGAAAGTCGGTAGCTGTGAAGTAAAGAGAAAAATCCATGTCAGATCATTCCATCAGTAGTAATAGAATAACAGAAATACAGCCAGCACTATAACTACCATCAATACACTTCTGCCTGTCAACCAGGTTCGTCCCCAAAGACCTTGCGGATCGTGGTGGCGCTGCAATTGTCGAATGGTCGAGGAGACCAAGACTCTACCACCGCGATAAACCTGATTCTTAACCGGTTCGGCGGCCCGCACGGCAGATCGGAGGAGTGCCGGAACAAAGCGACGGTATATCCAGTCACTATCGAGATTAGTTGAAGGGATTTCCGGCGTCTCAAGGTGTTTGCGTGCCAGTATCGCAAAAGCCAGTAGCGCAAACATCAGAAGCTGCAATTGCGTGATGACGTGACTCGACGTATAGGGCTCAAAGTTTGTGGCATGGGGCAGGATCTGGTAGAGCGGATAGCGGTAGACACCGATTGTAACACATAATGCGGCAGTCAGACCCATGGCGATACGCATATTCAGGGGCGCCTCTTTATACCGAATGCCGGAATCGCGCCCAAAGAATCCGTAGAACGGAATCTTGATGCCCGAGTGGTGCATCACCCCCGCCGAGGCAAACAGCAACGCAAACCAGGAAATTGTGAATCCCCCCTGTGCGACCGCCGTCAGAGTCATAGACTTGGTGACAAATCCACTCAGAGGCGGAAAGGCCGAAATGGAGGCCGCTCCTATAAGACAGCAGACCGTGGTAAAGGGCATCGATTTGTAAAGGCCCCCCAGTTCAGATGCCTTGATGGTGCCCGTCCGGTAGAGGACGGCACCCATGGACATGAAAAGTAGAGCTTTATAGAGAATGTGAGCAAAGGCGTGTGAGACGGCCCCGTTGATTCCCATAGCAGTCCCGACTCCAATGCCGGCAACCATGAAACCGAGCTGATTGTTGAGGCTGTACGCCAGCACCCTTCTCAGGTCGTTTTCGATGACAGCGTAGAAGATCGGGAAGACCGTCATGACAGCGCCGATGGGGATAAGAATCTCGGTGCCCGGAAATCCACGGGCCAAGGTGTAGATCGCCAGCTTAGTGGTGAAAGCACTCAGGAAGACAGTACCTGTCACTGTCGCTTCCGGATAGGCATCCTGCAGCCAGTTGTGGAGAAGTGGAAAAGCACACTTGATACCGAAAGCGGCAAAGATCAAGGTAGTTCCCAGACTGTTCAAGCCGAGGTAACCGAACGCGATGGATCCTGTTTCGTGAAGGTGGAGCAGAGTCCCCGCCAGCAGGAGAACGCCAGAGCCTACCTGAATGATCAGGTATCTCATGCCGGCGGCATAAGCCCGCCTGTTCCGTCGCGCCCAGATCAGAAAGACCGAAGCAACGGCTGTCAGTTCCCAGTAGACGAAGAGCGTGATCAGGTCACCGGCAAAAACCGCCCCGATTGCACTGCCCACATAGGCGAGCCCGGTGACATGCTGCAGATTGTCTTTTACATGCAGGGCGTAGATCACGCTGACGAAAGCCGCAATATGAAAAATGTAGCCAAAAAGCAAACTGAGCTTGTCAACGCGCACCATAGTCAAGCTGTAGTCGAACAGCACGATTTCTCCATAGAATCCCTCGTTAAAACCGAGGAGGTGGAGAAGGCTCAATAGCGGAAGGGCGAGTAGATAGATTGACTTAATCCTTCCTCTCAACAACGGCACGATTAACGACCCGAGAATAAGGATTGCGGCCGGCGGAAGATTAGCGATCATAGTAGTCTTCCTCTCGCCTGACAGTCCAGCGCCATATCCATCCGGCGAGAACTATGAATGAGTATGCAATGAAACCGAAGAGAGCATAAAACCCCATCCACCCTTCGGCTGAGTAGACAATATGTTTGTGGTACACTATTCCCATGAGATCCATTACATCGGGCAGAAACAGGAGGATGCAGACCACCAAGAGTATGCGGAAAAGTCTGGTTATATTTTCAGGGCGGTCGAGCCAGTAAGTTTTATTCTGATCTGTTTTCATCATCCTTTTTCCTACGGTCGCACAATGGGAGTCAGCAAACGGTAGAGGTCACCGGCATAAAAGAACAGAACCAGACATCCCAAGGCTGTCAGGCAGAGCGGCACCACACAGAGCACGGGAGCCTCCTTAATCCCGTTCCGGTCTGAACCGTCGGCCGATTGGAGGAAAAATGCCCGCGCCGGGATCGGCATCAGGTAGGCGATATTCAGCAGCGAACTGATCATCAACACTGCAATAAAGATATTCTGGTGAGCCTCAGCAGCTCCCAACGCCAGATACCACTTGCTCCACGAGCCGCCCATGGGCGGTAACCCGATCACGCTTAGCGCGCCGATCAAGAATGCCAGCATGGTGAACGGCATGCTCCTGCCGATCCCCGCCATCTGGCTTACCTCCGTCTTGTGAGTCGCTACCATGACGGCCCCGGCACAGAAGAACAGGGTTATCTTACCCATGGCATGCATGGCAATATGCATGCCGCCACCCAACACACTCATCTTGGTAGCCAATGCTGCCCCGAGAACAATATAAGACAGCTGGCTAATGGTAGAGTAAGCCAGCCGTGCCTTCAGATTGTCTTTTGTCAGTGCAACCAGCGAGGCGGCAATCAATGTGAAACTAGCTGCATAACAGAGCCATAACGCGTAGTTACCATCAGTGAGGAACTCGATGCCAAAGACATAGACGATAATTTTCAATACTGTGAATACCCCTGCCTTCACCACTGCTACTGCGTGGAGGAGTGCGCTCACGGGAGTTGGAGCGACCATGGCCGCCGGCAGCCAGTGGTGGAACGGCATCAGGGCTGCCTTTCCTGTACCGAACACGAAAAGTGCAAGCAGTAGGAGCGCGCGCCACCCCTCAAAATGGCCGGAAACGATGCCGCCGGGTCTGAACTCCAGAGTTCCGGTTGTCTGCCAGGTCCAGACTATAGCCAGGAGCAGGAATGATACCGATGTAAAAACGAGGATGCCCAGATAACTTCGCCCCGCTTTAACAGCTTTCTCACTTCCTGCATGAGTAACCAGCGGATAGGTTGAAAAGGTCAATAGTTCATAGAACAGAAACAGGGTAAGAAGATTACGTGCAAAAGCAATGCCTAAGGCGGCAGAGATGGCGATGGCAAAACAGACAAAG
>JASLRT010000009.1 GCA_030743815.1 Candidatus Neomarinimicrobiota bacterium
GAATAAGAATCCGATCACAATCGGTGATTCATTTGATAAATCCGTTAGAATTGATGAGCGGGACGACTTCGTTTCCCTCACGGTTCTCCCCGGTACTGACGGCTCGCAACAGTTCTACCTCGCGTTGACACGGAATGGCCGCCACTACTACTCTAAAGATCTCGAAAGCTGGACTTATCAGTCAGTTGTTCCTCTGCCTAAGTAAGAAAGACCTTCAAGGTTTTCGAAAACCTTGAAGGTCTAAGTAGTTTTTCTGAAGAAAAGGGGTGGAAGATATCTTCCGCCCTTTTGAACCGTTCTACCCTAGAGACTGATTAGAACCCGAAAGCCAGTCCCGCCCACAGGGAAGAGAAGCTCTTGGCGTCGGGCACGACATCCTTAGCCATCGTAATGCGGTAGTTCAGGAAGCCGCTGAAGGTCAGAATCTTCATCTGCAGACCTGTCTGGATGTGCAAACCGCTGGCGTCAATCTTATTGTCCTCCAGGTAGTTAAGGAGGTTATCCTCGAGCACGGAAGAGTCGAAACTGGAAGTCAAATCGCCCAGCAGGCCTTCCACCATATCAAGACTCGCCAGCGGCGAAGAGGAGTGCTTATTATAACCGCCTCCAGCGTAGAGTTGGACGCCGCCCAGAATCGGGACACTAAATCCAACCAGTTTCCTCCTCAGAGTATAATACTGCGACGCTCTCGCCCAGCCAAAATCGATAGGTCCCAGTTCTGAGAACTCATTGCCAAAAGAGAACTGATACTGATTCGCAGCAGCTTCAAAACTGGCCTCGATGTCAACGAAAGGTATAGCGTCGATATAGACAAACAACCCTCCACTAAGGGTACCGTCAAAGCCGTCCCGTGTAAGAGTAACCGGAAAGGCACCATCAGTTCCGCCGGAAACAGAAACAGCATCTTGATTGTAGTAGAGACCGATACCCGCAATGGAATAGGCTCTGTTGGCGGGGATAATAACAGCGATAACTAAAAGGGGAACAAGGAATTTATTCATTTTCAACCTCCTTGGATTGTGAATAAAGCTCAGTCAGTTTAGGTTAATTTAGAGCTTTCACATTAAAAATAATATGACAACTTTTTTCCGTTGATTCGTGTCACATAATCAGATGAACCTATATCGTAAAAGGCTCTGCCGGCGTCCTTGTGAACGAAGTGGTGGAGGAGAGCCCGGCGGAGAAAGCGGGACTGAAAGCTGGCGATGTGATCGTCAAGGTCGAGCAAGAAAAGATTGAAGAAACTGATGATTTGGTGAACACCATCCGCGAAAGCGACGCCGGAGATGAGGTCACCGTCAAGATCATTCGTAATGGCAAACGAGAGACACTCAGCGCTACGCTCGAATCGAGAGAGATCGACCGCGGCCCGTCCATCGCCTGGTTCCACGGAGACGATGACGAGGATGTCGAAATGTTTCACTTGCCAAATCTCTCTGTACAGAACGAAACGCCCCTTAGGGAGCAGCGGCGATTACAAACCACCGAAAGACAGCGGCATCCGCACTTCAAACCTCATCCGCTCCAATATCCACTGAAGGTCCGTCGGTGTCTCGGAATCGGGGTTCCAGCTCTGGTAGAAGGGTAGATATAAGTTGACGACGAAGAGGGACAGTTTCAGACCGGCATCGAAGAGGGTATCATCGATATCGCTGGCGCCTGCCACGTCGGCGAAGAGAGTCAGCGGGAGAACCGGAACGGTGTGGTCGAGATTCACGGCCCAAGCCGTCCCACGGGACGGACTAAGATAGGCACCCCTCACTGACGGCCCCGCCTCTATGAACTGATCCGCATAGATACTGCTTCTGCCTGTGCTACTGTCAGTCGTCCGATTAAAAACAAGTGGTCTCTCGAAATCGGGATCTACGCCGCCGCCCATCCAGGTCTGGTACTGAGCCGGAATGTCAGCACTGCCGAAGAAAGTCCCTAACCACGCTCTGGCATCCAGCCGAAGTCTCCTTCCGTGGCGCCACGTCAGTTTCCCTGCTGATTCAAAGCGGGCGAAACTGCCCCCGCTGAGTCCTGCCCTCAGACCGACCTCTGCCTGATAGTTTATAAAAGGATCGGGCCGATGATTGTAAGCGATCCGGCCGGCCGCCACCGTGAACTTGCCAGCTGAATAATAGACTGGACTTACCGCCAGAGGATCTATGTCGTGGAAGAACAGGCGGCCGGCAATAGACACGAAAGGTGTGGAAACGATGGGCTTGCGGATCGTCCCATCAAAAACCAGCCTGATCCCCCTGCGGCCACTGTAGTCGCTTACCCCAGCCGCGACGGTCCAGCGCCTGAAACCGAGACTCCTGTAGAAAGTCCTCTGAGCGGAGACAGAGCCCACCAGCCGTTGGTGCTGGAAATCCCACATGGGCGCCGCTGCAAGCCCGTGACGGAAGCCGGGAATGAATCCTGAATAAAGTAAGACGCCGGGCGTGACGCCGTTGAAGGCATTCCCGTTTAGCCACGGAAGATAGTTGACCTCCCTAAAGTGAAAGGTCGGCTGATCAAACACAAAGTTGAACTTCAGCGGTTGCGAGGTAGCATTGTTCTCACGATTGATGTCCGGCATAATGTTGTCAGGATCAATGACCGCCTTCTCCGCTCCTTCGGGAAGCGAGACGTTCTTCATCCCAGAGAAACCAGCCAGCCAGCGCCGTTCTATCTCTGAGCCAGAACGATCATACAGAGCCAGTTCAACCGGGGAATTCATGCTGCCGAGATTGGTCACCGTCACTGCACCATCCCGAACAGGCCCCACTCCATAATCAATCACCTTCGTGTCGTTCACCGCATCATCGAAAAACCAGTCCAGCGGCTGGTCGGAATGCTTCGCAAAAAAACTGCGGAAATCAGCGGGCGATGGATGCCTGAATTCCCAAGTCTCATAAAAGTCCTGCATAATCTCATCCATCTTCTTTTCGCCGAGAAAGTGTTGTAGATAGCGCGTGAAGATGGCGGTCTTGCCGTAAACCACGGTACCGTAGTTTTCCTGGGCAAAATCTGTGGACGGGAGATCCATGGGCTGATCGTCACCAGAGGCGGCGCGAGACTGATAAGAGAGATATCCCATTATCCAGCGAAAATCGAGGTTGCGACCGATCCTCATCTTGTTCTGCATAAAATCGGAGACAACGATCTGACCGTTCCGTTCGGGGTACTTCTTCTCCCAATAGCGGATGTTAGTGTATTCATTGAGTCCTTCATCGAGGAAGGCGTGATCCCGCTCGTCAGAACCGAGAATTCCGTAGAACCAGTTGTGCCCCACCTCGTGCATAATGACGAACTCTAACAGGTCTTTCGAGCCACCGCTGGAGATGATGGTGATATTCGGATACTCCATTCCGCCTCCCGCCGACATATCTCCATCCACGGCGGTAATGTGGTTGTAGGGGTAGTCACCGTAGAATCGGCTGTACCAATAGCCCGAGTCGTGGAGATACTCGATTGACCTCTCCCACAGTTTCGCGTTCTTTGGCAGGTACATACTCCACAATGTCACCTTGTGGGTCGAGTCCGCAACCCAAAGTTCTCCTTTGCGGACGATCCAGTCCGGGTCGGCAAACCAGGCAAAATCGTGCACCTTCTCCTGATGAAAATGAAGCGTCTTTATCCGCCGACTTTCGTCTTTTCCGAATGACCCTTCGGGCGCCTCTCCACTCTTGTCTCTCGTCTCTTCGGCCTTCTCTTTTTCAGCTTCTTCCTTTTGGCTTGTCTCCTTTTTCCTTCTTTCCTTTCTCATCTCCTTGATTCTCTTCTTGAATGCCTTTTTGTTCAGAGCGTGGAGAGAATCCCCCTCCGCCGTGAGAGAGTCGAGCCAGCCATACTCAGCCTCCCCGTCCACGATGTCACCGGTTGCCATGATGCGATATTCCTGTGGAAGGGTGATATGAACATCAAAGGTGCCGAACTCACTGAAGAATTCGCCCTGATCGAGGTACGGCATGGGGTGCCACCCTTGAGAATCGTAGACTGCCGGTTTGGGATACCACTGGCAGATCTCATAATGCTTGCCGGAATGGCCCAGCCGGGAGAAGACGATGGGAAGCTTGACAAAGAAAGGGGTTTCGATGGTGACGCTCTGACTTGGCGGCACAGGGTCATTCAGGTAAACCTTTGCCGCGTCGATCCATTCAGGGTGATATTCCCATTTCAGGGACTGTCCCTCCACAGAGAAATCGAGACTGTCAATGTAGCCTCTGTCATCTTCCTCCGAAAAGTGAAACCGTGTGGAATAGTGTTCGAGCCTCTGCTTGGCGAAGGCGGTCTCATCATTTTTGTAGGCGTTGGGCCAGAGATGAAACCAGATGAACCGGAGAGTGTCAGGAGAGTGATTGGTGTAGGTCAGCTTTTCGCGGGCTGAAAGAGTGTGGGAGGAGTCATTAAGGGTGACGTGGATTTCGTAAGCTACATGCTGCTGCCAGTATTCTCTTTCCCCGACGAGAGGACCCGCGCCGAGAAGTACGAGAAGCATCAGGGGTCTAGAAATCAGGCACTGCATGAGAATACGCTTGGTCAGGGACAGAACTACTTACTAAAGTTATGGTTGTCACCGAAATGAGACAACAACTCCACGACAGACTCTCAACTGCTTCAGGCCTCAAAATGGTTGAATCTCCTCGATCTCAATTCTAAATTGAGCCACCGCTCGGCAGGTCTAATGAAGAATAACTTCCGACTCCTTTTACAAATGGTATGCATCACCGCTGTTGTGACCGGTCAGGATTACCTTTGGCCGGTTAAGCTCGGCAAAGCGATCACCTCCAATTTTGCCGAAGTGCGGCCGCGGCGTTTCCATTCCGGCATCGACATCAGAACAGACGGTTCTACGGGACATGAGATTGTCGCCATTGAAGCAGGTTACGTGTGGCGCGTTAAGGTATCCTCAAACGGCTACGGAAAGGTCTTGTATCTCAAGCTGAATGACGGCTCTACCGCTGTCTATGCACACCTGCAGAAATTCATGCCGCTGCTGAACGATATCATCAAGATTGAACAGGACATCAACCGCTCATATTCTGTGGAGAAGTACTTCCGTGAGAACGAATTCACCATAGCAAAAGGAGAAGTTCTCGGTACCACAGGCGAAAGTGGAGGCGCCTTTGGTCCGCATCTGCATTTCGAGTTGAGGGACTCCTTGAATCGGCCTATCAATCCTCTTACTCACGGTTTTCCGTTGAACGATAAGCATGCTCCAGTGCCTGATGCCGTGGCCATCATACCGTTAAGCAAAGATGCTGTTATCAACGGCTCTTCTCTTTCCCAGACTTTTCCCCTGCACCGAAGAGGCGGTTCCAGCTACGAATTCCCTGATACTATTCATGTCTACGGATCTGTCGGATTCGATGTATCGGTTACTGATGAGATTACAGGATTCCCGAACAAGTTCAATATCGCCGGAGCTTCACTTTCGGTAGATGACGTTGAGGTGTATAGAGCTGACTTTGAATCCTTTTCGTTCGAGCGGACCCATTTCGTAGAAACCGAAAGGGACAATGCACTCAGAAGGCTAAACGACGGCGAGTTTCACCGCCTTTTCACTCTCGATCACAACAGTAACTTGAGTTTCATAAAGGAAGGATCTGGCGGCACGCTCTCGCCGTCACCGGGACATCACACAGTTTCAATCCGCCTGTTTGATCACAAAAAGAATATTTCCCGAATTAAGGGGACGATTTACCACGCTCCGCCTTTCTCTATAGG
Organism: Candidatus Neomarinimicrobiota bacterium; assembly: GCA_030743815.1. Classification (NCBI taxonomy): domain Bacteria; kingdom Pseudomonadati; phylum Fidelibacterota; species Fidelibacterota bacterium. The sequence continues at coordinate 5,698 of JASLRT010000009.1, forward strand.
CGCCACAGTACTGACTCAGGATAGAAAGACAGTGACAATATCACTGGAAACTATTGGTACTCCTTTTCCTGTTACCGATTTCGCCTGCTACAGTTTCAACAATAAGGGCTACGTGGAAGAAAAAGTTGAAGCCCTCTCAAGCCGTCAAGACGGAAGAGCGCTAATAGTCGATCTTCCCGCCTCAAGAGTCAGAGGGCGTATTCTTCAGTTAATCGGCACTGATAAACTGGGCGGAGTCAGCCTCCCTTTCCATTTGCCTCTTGGTGCGGACGAAGCTGACCCTATCAAGATGGCAATCGATTTTGACATCTCCCACCTCGAGAAATCGGTGGTGATTCAAGTGGACTCCCGCGGGTGGGTGGCCGATCCACCGGAAGTAGTGTTGACGGGGCGAAATAGAGAAGTCCCGATTCAACTTCAACGGACGAGACCGACGACTTTCATCTCTACCCCTCTCGATCCTCAGACAGTGGCTGGCGTCACCGAGGCAGTTGTCTTGTACGATGGTTCCCCTGCACGAGAATCACATTTCATCTTTAAACCGAAGTTGTTCACGGGCGATCGGGCGATGGCGGTGATTTCACCTGACGGCAGATGTTCCCTTCAGGCTGTGCCCACTACATTTTACGATACAACAGCCATTTGGATAGAGAACATCGAAACGCCGGTCCCGGTTGAGGGCGGTGAGTTCAGAAGCAGAGCCTATCAGTTACAGCCATTTGAAAGACCTCTTCAAGACTCCGCCCGCGTAGCCATCGCACTGGCTAAATCGATTGCCAATGCCGATCGGATGAGTATCTTCTACTACGATCAAAAGGGAGGATGGACCTGCCTGCCGTCCCAATTCTCGCGCAGCAGGTGGATGTTCTTTGCCTCCCTCTACAGCTTGGAGGCAGTGGCTGTCATCGAAGATAGAGTACCTCCCGTAATCGAAACAATCCTCCCGGGAGACGGCGGATTCTACGACTACAACGATCTGATGAGTTTCAGCGCTAAAGTCAAGGATTCTCTGGCAGGCGTCAAAGATGACAAAGCTATCCAACTCTCTCTCGATGGCGAACAACTTCTCTTCGAGTACCAGCCCGTCAAGAAAAAGGTCATCTATCAGCTGGACAGCCCACTCGAGAGCGGCTCTCATACGCTGATCATCAAGGTCGCAGATCAGGTGGGAAACATGACAACAAAAGAGATTGCGTTTTCCGTAAATTAGCCATCCATGTTCCTCCCCTACCGAGACGACAACCCCCGTGTGCTGATCCCCTATGTCACCTACACTCTGGTGGGATTAAACTGTTTTGCCTTCTTATTACAGAACATAGGACCGCCTGAATTCACTATGGCTTTCGCCATTATTCCCAAGATGGCGTCAGTCGATTTCGGTTTCTATATCCTTACACTCTTCACTTCCATGTTTTTGCACGGCGGGTTGATGCATCTCGGAGGCAATATGCTCTATCTCTGGATTTTCGCCGATAACGTGGAGGGAGTTTTGGGGTACATAAAATTCGCCGTCTTCTATCTGACGTGTGGTATAGCGGCAGGCGTACTGCAGACGGCTATCGATCCCATGTCAACGGTTCCTATCGTCGGTGCCAGCGGCGCCATTGCAGGAGTTCTGGGCGCCTACATGATCACCTTTCCCCGCGCAAGGGTTCATACCCTCATCTTTCTTTTCATCTATTTTACCAGTATCAGAATCCCGGCTCTCTATGTGCTCGGATTCTGGTTTTTCGCCCAATTAAGCAACGGACTGGCAATGCTGGGAATTGATACAACGGGTGGCGTGGCGTGGTTCGCTCATATCGGTGGATTCGTAGCCGGGGTTGCTCTTATGCGCGTGCTAAAACTGATAAGATTGGAGATGGTCTGATGAATCCTCTTATAGAAGCTGCAATCAAAGTGAGAGAAAACGCCTACGCCCCATACTCTGACTACACGGTAGGCGCTGCGGTGGAGACAGACGACGGTACAATCATTACCGGCTGCAATGTGGAGTCAAGCAGTTACGGTCTCACCAACTGCGCCGAACGCGTGGCGCTGGGCGCTGCCATCGCCCGAGGATTCAAATCGTTCAAAGCTATGGCTATCGCCGGAAAAAGCAGCGCTGGCCCCTGTGGCGCCTGCCGGCAGGTAATCTGGGATCTGTGTGGTGATATCACCATCACCATGATAGACGAAGCCGGAAACGAGACAGTTCACACCAGCGGTGATCTGTTGCCTTATCCCTTCGATGACAGTCATCTGAAACAGTGACGAACAAACTTATCGGTATTGCCGGAGGGACCGGTTCGGGAAAGACCTTCCTTACCAACGCAATTGTGACATCCCTCGATAAGAACGAAGTGACCGTTGTTGAACAGGATTCTTACTACAGAGACCAGTCCCACCTTTCGCTCGAAGAAAGGTCAAAGATCAACTACGATCATCCCGATGCTATCGACTTTGAACTATTGCGGCGTCATCTGACTGAGATTCTTGAAGGAAAGGAGATTGAGTCTCCTCTTTACGACTTTTCTACCCACACGAGACGTAAGAAAACAGAGGTCATACAGGCGCGTCCGGCAGTTATCCTTGAGGGTATCCTCATTCTGGCTGTAGCGGAAATCAGGAATTTGATCGATCTCAAGATCTACGCTGACGCCAATAGTGATATCCGCTTCATACGCCGGCTCAAACGGGATAATGAAGCGCGGGGCAGATCCGTCCCTCACATCATTCAACAGTACCTCGCATCGGTTCGACCGATGCACGAACAATTTGTGGAAAAAACGAAGAATTATGCGGATATTATCGTCCACGATGGAGACGATATTCAAGTCACAGTCGAACTGATTAAATCGAGAATCCGGATGTAGTACTCCAAGGAGGTTCCAGAAACTGGGATCCTTAGTCTTTAGTGGTGGTACGGTACGAATGTCACCCAATCCCAGAGAGATATAAATGCCTACATTAAGTCCAAGAGAATCAGGCTGGCTGGAAGTAATCTGCGGCAGTATGTTCAGCGGGAAAACGGAAGAACTTATCCGCCGCTTGCGAAGAGCCCAGATTGCCCGACAGGAAGTCTCTATTTTCAAGCCGAAGATCGATGACCGCTTCAGCGTCAACCATATTGTTTCTCACTCAAAACTGAAGATGGAATCACAGCAAGTTCCCGATGCAAAAGACATCCTGAGAGAAGCTGAATATGCGGATGTAGTTGGGATTGATGAAGCTCAATTCTTCGACAAAAGTCTCATTGATGTCTGCAAGGAGCTGGCGAAGCGTAAGAAGCGGGTAATTGTAGCCGGTCTGGATAAAGATTACAGAGGCGAACCGTTTGGTCCGATTCCAGCTTTACTCACTGAAGCGGAATATATCACTAAAACGCTAGCCATCTGTATGATATGTGGTAATCCTGCCAACTGTACCCAGCGTCTGACAGCCGATACCGAACAGGTTGTCATTGGCGAGAGCGAAACATATGAAGCCCGCTGTCGTAACTGTTATGAACCTCCGGAGGATACCTAAGGAGAAAGAACATTGCTGAGACTAACTGGGATTCTGGGCATTGCGTTAATTCTTGGGGTAGCCTTTCTGATTTCCAATAACAGGAAGGCCGTCAACTTGAGGGTTGTCCTGTGGGGATTAGGACTACAACTCTTTTTCGCTGTTTTTATCCTTGCTACCCCCATTGGTAAACCAGCTTTCCTATTTTTTGATAAAGTCTTCAATAAACTTCTGCAGTTCTCTGATGAGGGTGCACAGTTCGTTTTTAATAATCTGGCTTTGGGGCCTGATTTTGAAGATTCACTCGGCTTCTTTTTCGCTTTTCAGGTGTTACCGACTATTATTTTCTTTTCTGCTTTCATGGCCATTCTCTATCACTTTGGGATTATGCAGTTTATAGTAAAGCTCATCGCCAAAGCGATGCAGAAAACGATGCAAACCAGCGGTTCTGAAACACTGTCTTGTTCAGCAAACATTTTTGTCGGACAGACGGAGGGACCATTGGTAGTACGTCCATTCCTCGAGACCATGACGCGCAGTGAACTCACAGCGGTAATGACTGGAGGATTTGCCACAATCGCTGGAGGTGTCATGGCGGTATATGTCAAATGGCTCGCTGATATTCCCAACATCGCAGGGCATTTGATTGCGGCATCTGTGATGAGCGCCCCGGCTGCCCTTGTTATCGCTAAGATTATCTACCCAGAAACGGAAGAATCCCAGACACGCGGTAATCTGAAAATGAACTTAAGCGACTCTTCAGACAACGCTATGGAAGCAGTGGCCCGTGGCGCCACAGACGGAATGCGCCTTGCGGCTAACGTCGCTGCTATGCTCATTGCCATCGTCGCCCTGGTGGCTTTCGTTAATTATATTCTAGGGCTCGTAGATCTTAGTCTTGAGCAAATTCTTGGTTGGATCTTTTCCCCTCTGGCATTTTGCATGGGCGTGCCAGCAAAAGATATTTTTGTTGTTGGAAGCCTGATGGGAGAGAAAATCGTTCTAACAGAATTGATAGCCTATGGGCATCTTCAAGAAATAACCTCGCAACTTGAAACAAAGTCGATCATCATTTCTTCATACGCACTTTGTGGATTTGCCAACTTTGCTTCCATAGGGATTCAGTTAGGCGGTATCGGTGCTTTAGCTCCCAGCCGTAGAAAGGATCTGGCCAAGGTCGCCATGAAAGCGATGATAGGCGGGGCTCTTGCTTCCTGGCTCACAGCCACCATCGCCGGCATACTTATTTAATCAGGAGAAATTGTGAGACTGGTTTTCTTAGGTCCACCAGGTATCGGAAAAGGAACTCAGGCAAAGATTCTGTCAAAAAGATTCTCTCTCCTCCATCTCTCCACGGGAGACATGTTGCGAGACGAGATTTCCCGCCATACTGAACTGGGAATCCTCGCCAAGTCTTACATTGATGACGGAAATCTCGTTCCTGACAACGTGATGTTGAATATGATGTCTCACCGCCTGCAACAAAAGGATGCCGAATCTGGCTATATTCTCGACGGCTTTCCCAGAACTGTTCCGCAGGCAGAAGGATTGGAGAAAATCTTCGACTCGATTAATCAGCAGCTGAACGCTGTGATTTCCCTCGAAGGTAGTGAAGACGTTTTGATAGAACGATTGTCAAACCGCCGCACCTGCCCCGATTGCGGCAAGATTACAAACCTCATCTTTGCACCGCCCGCCGTTGCGGGGAAGTGTGATTCCTGTGGCGGAGAACTGTATCAGCGCGAAGACGACAGGCCAGAGGTCATTCGTGAAAGACTTGTGGTTTATTCTGAGCTGACCAGTCCACTACTGGAATACTACTCATCCGGGGGACTCCTCAAAACTGTCAGCGGAGTCGATAGCGTGGAAGAAATTCGTGACAATATACTAAAAGAACTCTAGGATCGGCCTGTGGAAAAATAAGATGCTTAAGGTTGGCGTAACCGGCGGGATTGGAACTGGAAAGAGCGTAGCCAGCGGGCGGATGGCTCAGCTGGGCGCATACGTGTTCGACGCAGATACCGAAGCCAAGAATATTCTAAAGACGGACAAGAATGTGCAGACAGACCTGATTGAGGAATTCGGGACGGATATTCTCAATCATGACAGTACGATCAGCGAAAATAAACTGGCTGTGACAGGATTCGCAAACGAAGAGAATCAGGCAGTTCTCAACGCTATCATCCACCCTTATGTGTTCGATGCAATCGACAAAAAATTTGATGAAGTTGAGAAGCATAACAAAACATCTATTTTCATTGTTGATGCAGCTCTGGTATATGAATCGGGCCTTGATCAGCACCTCGACTACATAATCGTTGTAACCGCACAGTACGGTTTACGGATTCACCGCGCATCACTTAAGGGCAAACTTAACCGCGCTCAAATTCAGAAAAGGATGGATCTCCAACTCCCTGAAGAGTCAAAGATCAGGATGGCTGATTACGTTATTGACAATAACGGTACCGAAGAAGACCTGATCAGACAGGTGGATAAAATTTACGAGGCGTTGATATAATCGCTTTATGTTTATCTTTGCGCGGTCTTTGCCGTCCGGACTCCCCACCCAACCATTTCACTATTCGACAGTCTGTCTAAGCTGATGAGTTCATCGAAGCGCTTCGGGACCTTCGAGGGTGTCTTCACCCCCACAATTCTCACTATCCTCGGCGCCATCATGTACCTTCGACTCGGATGGGTGGTGGGTAATGCCGGCTTCGGCGGCGCGCTCGTCATCATCCTGCTGGCGAAACTTGTCACAGTCACAACCGGGCTCGCCATCGCCTCCATGGCTTCCAACATCAAAATTGGGGCCGGCGGATCATACGCCATCATATCGAGATCCCTGGGACTCGAAATAGGAGGCGCCATCGGTATTCCGCTCTATCTTTCTCAAGCCTTGGGTGCCGCCATGTATATCATCGGCTTCACCGAGGGGTGGCTCGCTATTTTTCCTCAGCACGATCCGTTTCAGGTCGCATCCGTTGTCCTGGTACTACTGCTGACACTTTCGCTTATCAGCGCCAAGGTTGCTATGAAAGTCCAGTATATCATTATGTTTCTCATCATCTCTTCGCTGATTTCCTTTTTCATGGGCAAAGGGGACGGTGTCGCTGAAATCTCCTTGTGGGGAGATTCTGAGGCCGCACCTTTCTGGACCGTCTTCGCCATTTTTTTCCCAGCCGTTACCGGTATTGAGGCGGGAGCAGCCATGTCAGGTGATCTGAAGGATCCGAAAAGAAGCCTCTCCGTGGGGCTTCTCTCGTCCATCGCTCTGTCGTTCGTGGTCTACGTGGCGCTGGCGTTCTGGATGGACTACAGTATTCCCGCGAAGGCCCTGCGCTCGAACTACACCATCATGATAGACGCCGCCAGATGGGAGTGGATTGTGGTGGCGGCACTCTTGGGCGCAACCCTTTCATCGGCGCTTGGGAGTATCATCGGCGGTCCAAGAACGCTCATGGCGCTGGGACAGCACAGGGTCGTCCCTTTAGGCAAATTCCTTGCTCAGCAGAGTAAAAACGGGGAACCGAGGTTTGCCATAGTAACTACGGGCGTGATCATCGAACTGGGGATACTTCTGGGCGACCTAAACACCATTGCACCCCTGCTCACTATGTTCTTCCTGATTACCTATGGAACCATCAATATGGTGGTCTTCATCGAAAAGAAGATTGGCATCACCAGCTACCGTCCCAGTTTCGATATTCCTCTGATCATCCCTCTGATTGGCACACTCTGGTGCGGGACGGCAATGTTTCTGATCAATCCCCTTTTCGGATCAGTTGCCGTGGTGATCATCATACTCGTCTATCTGTGGCAGATCCGTTTAGGACATCAAGCACCGTGGGGAGACGTCCGGTCAGGTATTTTCGTTGCCATTGCCGAATGGGCCGTCAGGATGACGGCAAGAATGCCAGCCAGCAGCAAATCGTGGAAACCTAACGTTGTGGTCCCCGTGGAAGAACCCGGACGGTGGCATGAAAGGATAAAGCTGGTGCGAAATATCGTCTTTCCGAAAGGGAGCGTCAGGGCATTCAGTGTACGCATCCTGGAAAGCGGTATGCGGCACAGGATTGGTCAAATGGTAGACCAACTGTTAAACCGAAATGGAAGCGGTGCAGCAATGCCCGACACTTCCGAGGAACTGGAGAATCAACTGACCAAATTGATTAATCCTCTGAAGGAAGAAGGCATCCTGACATCAGCTACAGTGATAGAGGCCAATCACTTCATTGAAGGGATTAGTGTTATCACCCAATCGTTCAAGGGTATGCCACTGCCTCCCAATGTCATGTTTCTCACTATGAGCGAAGAGAGGAGAAAGGATCAGCGC
>JASLRT010000010.1 GCA_030743815.1 Candidatus Neomarinimicrobiota bacterium
GGCTTAACAGATCGTTATTTCCTTTCAAATCAGAAGGGTGATCTTTGAACCGGTCACCACGGAAATCGGCCTCTTCAAGCTGATAAGCCTGAAGCATGGTCCCCATGGCACCATCAATGAGAAGTATCCGTTCTTTCGCTATTTCCTGTATCGTTTTCATAACAAAAAAGCCCCGGTGCTTCTCGGGGCTCTCGACCTTTTTAGCACCTTTCTTTAGCGTCGCGGCAATAGGGCGCAAATTACGACTCAACAATTTTAAGAATAAGTTTGACTAACTGAAACACTTTTTTTGTTGTAAAACTTAGATACCACATTCAACCCCACCGATAGAAAATTGACATAATCCTTGGCAAGTTGCCGATTGTACTGTATCTTTATCCAAATAGGGTAGATCGACAAGGATCCCAGCAAGGTTTTTTTGACAAAATATCTAGATTTGCTACCGGAAAACGGTAAATAAGATAGACAAAGATTTTCTTATTCATCCTTCCTCGGTTCTCCCCTAGATAGTGGCTCCCTGAGAGGAGACTATAGTAATGGCAAGATACAGGCAAAATGTTTCCGTTGCGGATTCACGAATGTTTTGTATCCCATCGACCTAGCGTCAACAGATTAAAGCCTGAGGCTGTAACGCCATTAAGAGCGCTAATGGTCAAAGACTGAAGGTGGTACTTATAGATGGATAAAGAGATCTACGTGAGTGAGACAGCAAGCGAGAGAAGAATAGCTGTCACAGAAGACAATACCCTGGTTGAGTTATACATCGAGAAACCAAACGAGCAGGGAATGGTAGGCAATATCTACAAAGGACAGGTGGAAAATGTCATCCCGGGAATGCAGGCTGCTTTTGTAGATATCGGCTTTGACATAAATGCGTTCTTGCCGTTCTCTGAGATTAGCAATCCTGAATACCTCAAGGATGCATCTACGTCTGAGGAAGAAGATGAGGGCAAGAATAGAAAGCAGATTCCTCCAAAAGAGATCAACGTCGATCTGAAATCCGGGCAGGATATCCTCGTTCAGGTGATCAAGGAACCTTTTTCTGGCAAAGGTCCGAGAGTCACTACCAGCTTCGCGATTCCAGGTCACCTGGTTGTAATAGTTCCTAACGCCAGCTTTATAGGTATCTCAAAGAAAATTTGGGACAAATATGAGAAACGGCGTCTACGAAAAATCGTCAAGGGGATTGTTCCAAAAGGGATGGGAATCATTGTCCGCACCGAGGCGGAAGGGACCAGCGAAAAGCTGATAAAGAAGGAAGTCGATCAGCTGATAAAGAATTGGAACGCCATGGAGAACAAGGCCAACCACATGCAATCTCCATCGCTGGTTCATGAAGATGTTGAGACCGTATCGACAGTGATACGGGATATTCTCACTTCTGACTTGATTAAAATGCTATTTGACTCCCGCAAACTTTATCGCCGCTTCCAGAGCTATCTGCAGAACGTTTCGCCCGGTCTCGTTTCAAAGCTGGAACTCTATCGAGGACGCGTACCTCTATTCAGCAAGGCAGGTCTAGATGACCAGATCGAGAAGTCGACGAGGAGCCGTGTCTGGCTGAAGAGCGGCGCCTACCTTATAATCGAACACACGGAAGCTATGGTAGTGGCGGATGTCAACAGCGGCCGTTTTATCGGCAAGAGCAACCATGAAACAAATTCGCTGAAGATCAATCTCGAGGCGGCGCGCGGGATCGCACAACAGCTCAGGCTGCGGGATATCGGTGGTCTTATTGTCATCGATTTTATCGACATGCAAGAAGAGAAAAACAAGAAAAAGGTATATAACGAGCTGCGCAAAGAACTGCGCAAAGATCGTGCGAAGTTCGCTGTTTCGCCCATCAGTGATTTCGGGCTGCTGGAGATGACCCGCCAGCGTATCAGGCTTTCACTCCTTGATACCCTCAGCGATAAGTGTCCTACTTGCCGCGGCTCCGGTCGCATTGCATCCAAGGATGCTGTTATCACAAGAATCGACAACTGGTTGCGCAGTTTTCGCCAGAAGAATCGTGAACTGAGACTGCAACTGTATATCCACCCATCTTTGGCAGAATATCTTAAAGAATTGAGGAAAGACGTAATCCGAAAGTTCATGTGGCAGAACTTCGTTCATATCGATATCGAAGCGGATGAATCTCTACCACCAGATAGATTCCGCTTCTTCTCCAAGAAAAAAGGCGTCGAAATTACCGATCAAGTATAACTTGACAAATATAGTCATCTAAAGATAATTTCGTAGGCTTATTCATACTCGAGTTACGAAAACATGTACGCAATCGTTAACATAGCCGGGGAACAGTTCAAAGTCCGAAAGGGGGATGAACTGAGGGTTCCCCGTACAGCTCTGGATCCGGGCAAAAAAATTGTCTACGACGAAGTTCTTTTCGTCGACGACGGGAAAGAGATAAAGATCGGTACACCTTTTGTAAAGGGATTTTCCGTTCAAGCGACAGCAGTCGAGCACGGCCGGACAGGAAAGATTCCCGTTTTCAAGAAAAAACGCCGCAAGGGTTACAGAGTGAAGAACACACATCGACAAGAGTTCTCAATCGTACGCGTAGATGATATCAGGAAGAAAGCGGCATCAAAGGCGAAGCCGGCCGCGGCAAAGAAGAAATCAGCAGTCAAGAAAGAAAAAGCACCCGCAGGAGAGTAAAGAATGGCGCACAAGAAAGGCATGGGCAGCTCTAAGAATGGACGCGACAGCAATTCAAAACGTCTGGGTATCAAAGCGACCGACGGCCAGTTTGTGACAGCCGGTTCCATCATTATCCGACAGCGGGGGACAAGGATTCATCCAGGCATTAATGTCGGCATAGGCGGCGACGACACACTTTTTGCCAAAGCAGATGGCGTTGTTAAGTTCGGGCACAAAGGGAGAAACAAAAAAACAGTCAGTATTTTTGCATAAAGTCGTCAGTTAAGATTTAATCCCGCACCAGAGAGGAGCAGACCCTCCACCCACCCTCATGCTTCTCAAATAAATGGGCGGGATTTCTTTTTCAGCACAGATACCTCTTCTATATTGACCCTTATGGGGTTAAATTTAGTGTGAGTTGCTCCCAGAAGTGACCTATCTACTGTAACATATTGATAATCTAGATTGTTATGAATCTCAACAGAATAAATCTCATTTTAATGAAAGGAGACTGATTGTGGCTAGAAAAAAAATAGCACTCGTTGGTGGTGGTCAGATCGGCGGTATCCTCGCCCTCATTGCTACCCAGAAGGAGCTGGGCGATGTTGTGATTATAGACATCCCGGAAGTTGAGGGGACAGTTAAGGGGAAAGCCTTGGACATCATGCAAGCACGGCCCCACGATGGGTACGATGTAAACCTGGAAGGCACAAGCGACTATTCGAATCTCGAAGGAGCGGATGTCATTATTATCACAGCAGGTGTGCCGAGGAAGCCTGGCATGACACGGGAAGATCTGCTTGACGTTAACCTGAAAATCATTACCCGTGTCGCAAATAATGCAAAAAAGTACGCTCCTGATGCATTCGTCATCGTTGTGTCAAATCCGCTCGACGCTATCGTATACTCATTTTACAAAGTGAGCGGTTTCCCCAAGAACCGTGTGGTGGGGATGGCTGGCGCTCTTGATAATGCCCGCTTTCGTACCTTCATCGCCATGGAGACCGGGCTCTCCGTGCAGGATGTATCGTGCGTCGTCATGGGCGGTCACGGCCCCACGATGATACCTCTGACCCGTCTTGCCACTGTAGGTGGTGTCCCCCTTATAGACCTGCTCCCCCAGGAGAAGATTGATTCGATTGTTAAACGGGTCCAACAGGCGGGGACAGAACTGGTGAAGCTCTATGGCAACGGCAGCGCTTTCTTTAGTCCTTCGGCAGCCATTATGGAGATGACAGAAGCTTACCTGAGAGATAAAAAGCGTGTTATTCCATCTGCTGCCCTCTGTGAAGGAGAATACGGGATTGAAGGTTACTTCATTGGAGTCCCGGCGGTCATAGGAGCCGGCGGAATTGAGAAGATTCTGGAGGTCGACCTTTCTAAGGAAGAGAAACGGATGCTCGGGGAGACCATGGAAGTAGTCAAGAATACGGTGGCTGAAACAGGTCTGTAGTCTTCTACGACATTGGACAGTATAAGGTGCGATTATCTATCTTCCGCAATCTGCGATAGATCGGTCTCTTAGCACTTAAGTTATACCTTTATTAGCCACGGCTGTCTCACACCCTTCAGTTCTTTTGACTTTCCTTGCATTCCCTTAACTTTCCCGTTGAGGGAAAAACAGTCGTTCCCTAACAGTGAGAAAACTCTATGCGGGCAGAACAACTTTTTGATTTCCTCAGGGTCTAACAGATTGTGACCTCGCCAGTTAATGTATCGCGAAACAGTCAATACGGTCTTCAATCTCAAGCGTAAAATGACGAAACATCGGCACACCGATCCCTTGGAAGACAATAGTGATGACTCTATTGAAAGGATTCCTGCTGCCGGAGACGAACGGTATGAAAGTTCACAGGAAGTACAGGAAACTATCGTGAAAGCAGTTGGCTCTCTGCCGTAGCGTCAGCGGACAGTGCTCGTCCTTAAACATATGGAGAGCGTGAAGATAAAAGATATCGCAGCACTGGCTCGGCTGCACAGAGGGGACTGTCAAGAAGTACCTCTTTAGAGCGGTAGAGAAACTGCACAATGAACTGGGAGAGTATCATTATGCCTGAAAAACTGTCACTTTACTTGAGGGAACAGGCGGTGTTCTACATTTTGAACACACTTTCTCATAAGGAAGAGGACTCTATCAAGGGAGCTATGGCGGATTCTGCCGAGTTGCGCAGCTACGTGGAGGAAGTTCGGAAGACCGTGGATGCCGCCGATCTGATCCCTGGGAAGGAGCCATCAAAGTCGTTCCTCGAGGCACAGCGCCTGCTCCTCCGCGGCCAAATCGATGAGAGACTTGAGTAGTGGTTTACCGCGGTACCAGAGTGTTATTCCTCATCGCCATTCTCTTTCCCTTAAGTGGACAGGAAATCAGAAGGGAAGCGTTCAACCGATACGTGGCGACTTCCAGCTACACTTTTGATGCCGCTGGCCCCGGACAACTGATCATCGATAACGTGCGCGGCGACATTACTATCACGGGCACTTCAGCCATGAGGGCCGAGATTTCTGAAATCATCACCATCCGAACTAAGTCCGAAGAGCGGGCAAGGAAAATAGCAGACGATGTGAAAGCAACCGTAAGACAGACTTCGGGTGAGGGCGCGTCACTATCGATCAAGATTACAGGAAGGGACCGCCGAACCCGGTCACTCTCATTTGATTATGTTGCCACCCTCCCTGAAATCTTTTCTGTGCAGGCGAGAACGAGGAGCGGCGATATCACGGTGGAAAATTTACAGGGAGAGATAGACATTTCTACTTCTGGCGGAGATCTGGAACTGACCCATCTTTCCGGAAAGATTTTCGGCAAAACATCCGGCGGTGATATCGACTGTGAAGATTTAGGCGGAAGGATCGTCGTCGTCACGTCAGGCGGTTTTATCGATATGGCAGAAATTAGCGGTGAACTGAACGCTACCACATCGGGAGGTGACATATCTGTTGAGAATACTCAAGGCGCCGTTCTCGTCTCAACGTCCGGGGGCGACATCGATCTGGCCGATCTTGTAGGGCGGGAAATTTCCGCCACAACATCCGGCGGTGATATCACAGCGACCGATCTGACTGCCAACACGACGATCGACCTTCACACGTCCGGCGGCAATGTTGAAATGGAACAGATAGACGGCGACATAGAAGCGTCAACCTCCGGAGGCGACATCGATATGAAGGAGATAAGAGGCGCCGTGAAGGTCTGGACGTCAGGAGGATCGGTAAGGGCAGAGCGAATACTGGGAGCGCTCGATGCCAGAACATCCGCAGGCGATATTATTGTGAAAAAGGTGTGGGAGCGTGAATTGGACGATCACGAGATCGATCTGAAAACGTCGGCCGGGGAAATAGACTTGACTCTGCCACGAGACTTTTCCGCCTCCTTCTCACTACGTACAATTTCCCCAAGTGGTAAACCGGGCAACGCTATCGTGAGCGATTTCCCGCTTGAAATCACGGCATCCAAAAGTGTCGCCAGAGCCAGTGGCACAAACGGAAACGGAGCGTTTGATGTGCGGTTGGAGACGTCCGTTGGCGGTATCACCATTTCAAGGCAGGAGAACAGGTGAATAAGATCATCCGGTTTTTTTCTCTGACACTCCTGATCATATCGCGAACAGCGGGACAAGAGGTTGACACCACGTCAACTGACTCGGTGGCTATGGAGGCCATCGAACCGATTGACCAGTTCCACACAGCATCGGAGGAGACAAAATTCTTCGGTGACTACACTATCGGCCTGGGAGAGAAATCGTATGACAACATACGAATCTTTGCAGGAGATCTATTTGTTGCCGGCACCGTGGAGGGACAAATCGTCGTGGTGGGTGGTGATGTTATGTTGGAATCGACGGCAGTGGTCAACGGTAGAATTGTTACCATCGGAGGAACCATCCACAAAAAGGATGGTGCCGTTGTCACAGGGAAGGTGGTGGAGGCTAACATCAGGGAGGGGATCAATATTTCCGAGGAACCTCTGAAGGGAGACGAAAAATCCGACTATCATTTTGAGAAACATAGAGAACAATTCAGGCAGCACACCACTCTGATTCATCCTGATGTCAGCTGGTTCATCTACAACCGCAATGAGGGATTCCTGTTTACGCCCATTAACTGGCGCTGGGACGGTCGCGGACGGTCGTCATTCCGGTTGAGCATCTCTCTGGGGTACCGCTTTGGGCAACGCCAGCCGGCCGGCAGACTGACGCTCGACAAGGCTTTTCTCAAAGAGCGGAATTTCATCCTGTTCGCCAGCGCATTCAGAGAAAGCCGTACCGACGACAGTTTTCGTTTACCTTCAAGTGAAAACTCACTGGCTGCTTTATTTGCCCGTCAGGACTTCTACGACCGCTGGAACGAAGAAGGGTACGAGGCCGGCGCGGGGCTTGATCTCGGCTGGCTGCGCCTTAAGGGAGAATACCGTGCCGCGGAGGTTGACTCTATCTCAGTAAGCAAGCGACTGTGGAAAGTCTTCCATGAAGATCGTCCTTTCCGGCCTAATATGAGCATCCCCTCGGACTACATCAGCAGCTTTGCCGGAACTATCGCTGTAAGAAGTCGAGGCTTCGATGCTCTCTCCTCCGGGGCCGGTCTGCTGCTGACGGGTGAAAAGGTAGTTGACACCGACACCAGCGACGCATTCAGCCGCACAACGGCCATGTTGAGTGCCAATCTGGAGCTTGCCGGAGGCATTGTCATCCGCTCACGCTTTCTGGGAGGAACCGCGGCAGGGGAGCTGCCTGAATATCGCTACTTCGGCATCGGCGGACTGGGATCTGTGGCGGCTAATCCCTACAAAAGCCAGACCGGTGACAGGATGATTCAGATGAATGTAGAACTTGTCTTCCTGCCAGACTTTCTGGACGACGACTGGTTTATCGCCCTTTTCACTGATGTCGGTCACGCCTGGATGCACATAGATCATGGATTCACAGATTTCAATACTATAAGCGCAGATGCAGTTACCGCTATCGGTGTGGGAATCGGAGGCGAAGATATGGATTGGCGCTTCAATATCGCCCGGCCGCTGGATGGTAGGGATACGTGGCAGACAACCTTGCGGTTCAATATGAACTTCTGAGGGATTCGTGAGACAAGTAGTCTTGACGATTGCTCTCTTCATGTCGATGATTTCGGCGGAAGTGATCGAAGCACTCGATCTTGAGGGCGGTGAAGAACGAAGGAACGGTCTACGCTGTAGATGTGGACAGCGAGATGATAGGTTTTGTAAGCGACATGGCAATTGATGACCGAGGATATGACGCTGTACGGGCTGTGCTGGCTGAATACAATGATCCCTTGCTCCCAACTGGTGAAATCGACCTTATATTCACCTGCAACACCTACCATCATATGCAAAATCGGAGCATCTATTTTCACAACATCAGGAAGGCACTACGTAACGAGGGGAGAGTCGCCATCATAGATTTTGACAATAGAAACTGGCTCATAAAGCTGCTCGGTCACTGGACTCTAAGGGAGACTGTCATCGATGAACTGGAAGCGGCCGGTTTCGCCCTGCAGGCCGATCACGAATTCCTCGACAGGCAGTTCCTACTGATCTTCACTGAAAGTGAATAATCGAGCACAGGCGATGATGGGAATTATCTGTCGCCGGAATGGGGTGATCTGAGGTTTTCTGAGAGAAACTTCTCCAACTCTTCAACCATAAATTCACCGGTCACAAAATAGACGGAATCCTTATTACCACACACTATCAGTATATGGAAGGGTGTTCCCCATCCTCTTTTGTCATCAAGCAGTTTCCGCAGTCTGTAGTGGGTCGTCGTCTCACGCAATGCTTTCACTTTTGCGGGAATCTCTCCGTAGACGTACGGAATGGTCAAATGATGCTTCTTGACGAAACCATCTCGCCATTTGTCTTTCGGTGAATATTCAGCCACCATAGTCATCTCAAGACCCCGGTCATGCCACTCGCGGTAGATACTTTCTACATAAGGCGCTTCGTAGTGGCAATTCTTGCACCACGCCGCCATGAACGAGATGATCAGAACATCTGGGTATCCGCTCTTTTCGTACTTGTCTAGAACTCCTGTTTTCGCTCCCTGGGGCGTCGTAACTGGGAAATTGATCAGTTCTTTGATAGCCGGATGGGAGGAAATGCGGATACTGGAATATTCATGCTCATTTTGCACAACCGAGTCAGCCATCGATGACACCGTGAGCAACGCGGACAGCAGAACTAATTGAACCATGAACGAATCAGGAAGAAGGCACTTATTTCCCCTTTGGATGAAATAATCATGGCGGACATCGATACAAGCAGAACAAGCACGGCGAGCCTAAAGATCATATATCGTTTGGCGAGACGGTCAACAGCATCACCGACCTCGAGAGCTATCATCATTCTTTTGGATGTTCCTCTTGCGGCATGATAGAGTCCGATAGCAATGAGAGCCAACAAAATCTTGCCGTGCATCACAGGTACTCGAAGCCGGAAACTGTTTTCGATGAGCATCAGTATACCCAGCAGCGGTAGGAATGTGGAAGCGGGCATTTCCGTCCTGTCCGATAAGGCGCGGACGTTTCTCATTAGAGATACCCTCTCTTCGTTCGAACACATATTGAAACCTCTGAGGAATCTGAAATCGAGAGTAATAGCAAAAGCAACCCAGACAAGCATCAGAACAAAATGAAGAATTACATAAATGTCGTACATTACTCCTCCTCAAACCACTCTATGATTTTCCCAACATTATCAAATGAATTCACCAGCCAGGTGGGATTATGCTCCTCAATCTTCCTCTTCCACTCTGGTCTGCGGCAGACAATAAGCGAACTCACGCCGTTTTCATCTGCGATTCTGGCATCGTTGGGCGTATCCCCCACCAGAACCATCCTGTCATAGGTATAAGCCTGCGCCAGAGTGTCCCAGGCATGCTCACGCGCCACCCACAGCAAATCATCACGAGAAACCGCATCGTCCCCGAAGACGCCAAAAGCGAACTCCTTCCAGATGCCGAACCGCTTCAGCTTTACTTCTGCCGCCTCGCGAATATTCCCTGAAAGCAGACCGACACACCACCCGCGGGACTTACACGCTGTCACCAACGGCATGGCATCATCGTAGAGACGAGGCTTTTCGTACTCCGGATACTTCTTTCGCAGCCGCTGCAGATATTGATGGAGAATGTCATCTACTATTGCACTGATCTCCCCGTCAGTCCGTCCAAGTTTCGTAAGGGCGGTTCGTATAATGACAGGGTCCGTGAAGCCGGCCACGTCAGTTACCTGAAGTTCCGGAGATTGACCGACGACGTCAGTCACCACTTCGTCCATCAATTCTCTGGCGAGGGTACCGGGATCCAAAAGGGTGCCGTCAATATCAAAGAGGATGAGCCTGCTCTTTACCGATTCGTTCATCTGTTTTGAAACATGCGTCCAGATTATTTAAGGATCAGGGTACGGTGAGCACGCCCATGACTATTTCTTGAAACCCCTCAGCGAGTGAAACGAGAACTTTTTTCACGAGCAAAGTTTAGTGTCGGGGCAAACTGAAATCCAACGCAACTGTGTACTATACACGGATGACCCCACCGCTGCGCCCTGACTTAACGATTTCAACAATTGCATCCGCTACGGCGACCGGCGGCGTCCACTTGGAAAAGTCGGCCTCGGGCATTGCTTTCCGGTTTGCGGGTGTATCAATAATCATCGGCACAATAACGTTAGCCGTTATGCCGCTTTCCTTCCCCTCAAGGGCAATGGTCTTCGTCAGATTAACCACCGCCGCTTTGCTGACCGCGTAAGGCGCCGCCTGAGCCATACCGTTAAGAGCAACCGCCGAGCCAAAGTTTATGATGCAGCCAAACTGTTGCGCATTGAAGACGGGCAACGTCTTCCTGCAACAGTTGAGCATCGATATGAAGTTCAGATCAAACATTTTGGGCCAATCTTCAGATTCTGTCTCCTCAACCGATCCTCCCATGTTGAACCCTCCCACCACATTGATCCAAACGTGAAAAGAGTCAAGATGCCTGAGAACTTCCGAAACAAGAAAACCGACACTTGTCTGGTTCAGGATGTTCGCTGTGACTTCGAAGCGGTTACCGCCCAGGCTATGCCAATCCACTTCGACTCCCCTCGTAACACCTACTACCGCCCGGCATTTTTCACCCAGCACCTCCACAATGACTGAACCCGTAGCGCCGGACGCTCCCGTCACCACACAGATCATTTCATCCAGTTTCACGGAATCTCCCCTTTCATCCGCCTCAACTGTTCTCTCACGTGTGCCTGAAGTTCTTCCATGGACATATGCTGGTAGTCTTCATGGAGAATAAAGTCCCCCACATCGATACGTATGACTCCGGGCCTGAGCCGCCAATCAGTCTTGCGTTTGATCTCAAAGGCACCGTGAAAGACCATCGGTAAAATATCTGCTCCAGCTTCGCGAGCCAGATGAAAAGGACCCTTCTTGAACTCACGGATTCTGCCGGTCGTGGTGCGGGTCCCCTCCGGAGAAACGTAGACAGGAATACCTTTTTGTAGTGTCTCTTTCGCCATGTCGATGCTACGCATGGCCTCCTGCAGTTTTTTGCGCGGAATCGGAATTATTCCCCAGCGTTTCAACAGCGGGCCCCAGAGTGGAAGCTCGAACTGATAGGCGGCGCCGAGGGCAGTGACATAGCGATAGGCAACAGCTCCAAGGAGCAAGGCATCGAATATAGATTCGTGATTGAACATGACGACAAAAGCTTTATCGCGCCGCAGCTTCTCCTTGCCGTGCACTTTAACTACAACGCCTATTGAGAGCAGAATGAATCTCGCCATCAGGCGGACCATCCAATGGGTTCTCCTTGGCGAGAATAGAACGACTGTCGGAATCAGGATGAGCATGGCAACGGTAAAGGCGAGGAACCCCAGAGGATAGAGGAAGATGGAGGCAATGGTGTGTCCGATTCCCAACTCGCCACTGGCACTCTCGGGAGTCTTCTCCGAATGAATTTCTACGCGCTTTATTATTATGGCGGCGATACCGGCAAGAATGAGCGTTAGAGCTATAAGTAGATACAAGGCGTTCATAGTTTTAAAAGCTCCCGTTTTTCGATCTTTCGCACAAGACGGCTGAGGCGATTATTCAGTTCATCGATCTCCCGCATCCTATGCTCCGGGATGCGACCGAGACAGCTCTCAACGATCTTCTTGGCGCGTCGCATATCCTTAGTTTTGTGCTCATAGTATTTGGCGAGTTCCACATACGGAAGCAGATGGAAAGGGGCCGGTTCTTCAATCATCTCGAGCCACAACGCCTCCGCATCACGCCACCGCCCCTCCGATTTGTGAAGCATGGAAAGATGCGACGACACCTGAAGTTTCCCGCTGGAAGATAATACTCCTTCTCTTGCTCTCTTGAAGGATTCAACGGCTCTCCTCTTCTCTCCCAGCCTGTTCAGAATCTTTCCGCGCGAAAAATGAATCTGTGGCGTCTGCTCATCCTCTGACGCCTTAATCGCCTCCCACAGCCGAAACAGAATGGCCGCCAAGGATGCAATATCATCAGCGTTGTGCCGAAAAACTTTGTAGAGTGGATCAGGATTCCCCCGTCTGATGTAGTTGAAATAGGCATAGGGTACCTCTTCACCCGGTAGATCGTCATCACGACGGAAACCGAGTATCTTTCTCTCTAACGTCTGAAGCTTGCAGTCTTCCAGTGTAAGCCCCCACATCTGGCGGCTCGGGTGGAGTAGGTCCAGGTGATTCAGTACCGTAAAGGGACTTTGCTTCCGTTTAAGTATATAGCGCGTCTCCAGCAGTGGGATGTCAAAAGTCTTACCGTTAAAAGTTACGACAGTATCAAACGGCCGGACAAATTCTATCACTAGCTCCAGCATCCCTTCTTCCACGGCATGCGAGTCGGCAAAGAACTGCTCGATACGAAATTGATTGCGGTAGAAATAGCCGATACCGATCAGGAAGGGAATGGTGCCGCCGCCACCAGCCAGACCGGATGTTTCCGTATCGACAAAGATGGTCTTGCGCCAGTCGAAACGGGACGGCTGCGGGAATTTTCCCCAACGGGAAAGCCACCTGTCCGAAATCTCACTCAGTGAGAGTAGCGGCACATTGCCATGAGCAGAGTCTTTCGGATAGCGAACCTTAGCAATAAAGACATCGCCAAAATGTGTGTTGACATACTCTCCATTCACAAATTCATGCATTGCGCGCCTGGCGCGGGAGAAGGAATCGTCAGGATGAAGTTTATGATTTGTTCCCGGGCGGAGGTAGAGTCGAGTAAGCGTATCACGCAGAGACGGGCGGCGGGGCGATTTCTCTTGCGAGAGCTGCTGAAGTTTATCCTTCAACTGGTGCAATTTACGGCATCCCTCTCTCTTTCATCAGTTCAAACAGTTTATGATTCGCCCTCCGGAAAGCATAGTCGGCTGCCTCTCAATCCAGCAACGGTAATACGGAAAGACCGTCTCCACCTGAGTCTGCTACAGCATTACCTCAGAAATCTAGATTCTGTACGGATCCATTTCACCGCGCCACGAGAGAAGGCGGCTTAAAGCAACTTCGGTATCCTCCACACATCATCCAAATAGTTTCGAACAGCCTGTGATGTGACCCAGCCCCACCACCGCTTGTCTGTTTCAGCTCTCATCTTTTCCTGTGTCTAACTCCTCTTCACATGGTCGAGATGTATCATCAACCAACTCTTTGTATCTTACAATGATTGTTTTAACTCAGCCTCAACAGCTCCTTCGACAGGCTCCAGAGCACTCCTTCCAGAGACTCTCTGATCACTTCCTGTTCCTCATCTGAAAGCTGGTTTTCGATTCTTTCACTCAGCGCGGCGCTCCGCGACTCGAGTTGACTCAGCACTTCTTCTCCCGCATCAGTCAGAAACACTCGGTTCACTCTACGATCACTCTGGCTCCGCTTTCTCTTTAGAACTCCTCTCTTCTCGAGATTATCTATCAACCGCGTCACGGTACTGTTGTCGAGACCCAGCTTCTGCGCCAGCGTCGACATATCGATGCCGCCGTCGGGGATGGAAAGGAGGATGAAACACTGGGAGAGAGTCTGCCCTTCCTGACAGATCTGTTTTCTGTGAAGGGCGTTGAGGGTGAGGGTCAGTTCTGTAATGAGTTCGTCAAATTCCATGATTGTATTCTACAAGTAATATATAATCAGGAAGCTTCTCTCACAAGGCATCAATTACCGTTTTGAGCTTTTCAGTATGTTCCGGCGTCGAGCCGCAGCAACTGCCTACAATCTTAACACCGAGATGGAGGGCGCGGCGCATCTGATCAGCGAACTGTGCTACAGAATAGACCTCTTCCATGTGACCTTCCGGCGTCGGCATGGACTTACCGAGGTTGGGATACAGCCCCACCGGCAAAGAGGTGGAAGCGAGGAGATGGGTAACGGCATGGACGGACGACTCCAGATTGGAGCAATTCACGAGAACGGCCGACCCCCCCGATTGTTCGGCAAGGGCTACCCCATCCATCAGACTTTCACCGCCCAAGAGGCGCTTTTCATCGGCGAGGATATAGCTGATCCAGCACGGCTGTGTCACACGACGACACGCTCTTAGCGCGGCGCGGGATTCGTCGAGACGACCCATTGTCTCCAGAAGAATCAAATCGACGCCCGCATCAGAAAACCAGTCTGCCATCTGGGCGAATTCCCTCTCAGCCGTTTCATCACCGGGATAGAGCTCAGGTGAATAACAGTCTTCCAGCGGTGCGATGGAGCCTGCCACAAAGATGTCGCTCCCTGCCGCTTCCCGCGCCAGTCTTACTGCCCGGCCAGTCGCCTCCCTCGCCCGTTCTTCAGCTTCATCCTCATCATCGGTGACCTTCATGAATGTACACGGCGTCGTGCGGAAGGTATCGGTAATGATAAGCTCAGCGCCGGCCGTAACATATTGTTGATGGATTTCGCGCACGGCGGCCGGATTCTCCTCCAGCGCAGCCGCCGACCAGAGAGGAAGGGACGACTCTATGCCGCGCCGGATCAACTCCGTCCCCATGGCACCGTCTATCAGCAGCGGCGGACCGTCCGCGAGCCGCTCACTGAGAGTCACTTTTCCATCCCGTAGAGCCACACCATGAGGCGTGTAAAAACCCGCGGGAAGTGCCGCACCATGGCGTACATGAACTTCGTGTCCGCCGACATCAATATCAGGAAGCGGCCTCTCCTCATCCCCGCCACGAGCCTGTCCACCACCTTGTCGACCTCCATTATGTTGAACTTGTGAAACCAGTCGGCGTGACTTTCCAGGTGATCGTCCACCATGGGCGTATGTACTCCCGGCGGCGCCGCCACGGACACCTGAATGCCGTACTTTTTTACTTCGTGCCGCAGTGCGTCCGAAAAACCGGTGAGGGCAAACTTGCTGGCGCCATAGGAAACGTAGGTCGGCAATCCTTTGAGTCCGGACATGGAAGAGATGTTCAGAATATAGCCGCTCTCCCGACTCTTCATGTGCGGCAGAACATTCCTGACAAACTCCACGGC
>JASLRT010000011.1 GCA_030743815.1 Candidatus Neomarinimicrobiota bacterium
TTCTGTCAACCTGTTATGACCGACTCAGCGATAAAGTTAACGCTCAAGAGAAATTAAAACAATTGGGTCCCTCCGCTAAACTTCATCATTTTTCCGCATCTTTTGATCTATATTCAGACAGCTCGAAATTGCACTGTCATGAATCCTTGGGATATTGAAGTAAACCTGCAAGATGTAGTCCTCGATTTTCTCTACCTCAGTTCGTTCATTATTATCGGGACTCTCCTGCGCCGCTACGTGGTTTTTTTTCAGCGCTTCCTGATCCCCAACAACCTCATCGGAGGATTTCTGGCCCTTTTCACCTGTTCCCAGGGATTAGGATGGTTTGATCTTCCCTCTGAACGGTTGGGCATTTATGTCTATCACTTTCTCGCCCTGACCGTTATTTCCCTTGGCCTTCGCCAGGAAAAAACATACTGGGGAAAAGGGCCCTTAAGTAAAGGCATTGCCACCCTCTCCACCTACATGATCCAGGCCACTATCGGACTTCTCATCGCTTTTGCTTTGGTTTACACTATTGATCCCCATCTCTTTATTGGCATTGGTCTCATTCTCCCCTTAGGCTTTGGTATGGGTCCGGGTCTTGCCTACTCTATGGGAAGAAGCTGGGAAATGTGGGGTTTCGAGAACGGCGCACTGGTAGGATTGACCTTCGCCGCCATCGGTTACCTCTACGCTTTCTTCGGCGGCATGGCACTCATCCATTGGGGGATCAAGAAAGGCAAGAGCGCCCTGATCAAGAACGTGGATCAAATTTCCATGGACGTGCGCACTGGCGTCTACAAATCAGCAGATGAAAAGCCTATCGCCGGGCGGCTGACACTCTCCACGGAAGCGGTAGAATCACTCTCCTTTCATCTGGGACTGATAGGATTCGTCTATCTGCTCACCTACTGGTTTGCCAAAGGAGTAACAGCGTGGATGGATCAGGCGGGGCTGCACGATTTTGTGGCTACCATCTGGTCGTTCCATTTCGTCTTCGGACTGCTCATCGCACTGGCGGTGAGGAAAATCCTGGATTTATCGGGAAGATCATACGTGATCGACCGCGGACTGATGACGCGCGCCATGGGTGTCTTCCTCGATTATATGGTGGTGGGTGCAGTTGCGGCCATCAGCATAACAGTGGTACTGAAGTACTGGCAGCCCATCATCATCATGTCCTTGCTGGCCGGCCCGGCCACAATGGCGCTCCTGTTCTGGATCTGCTGGCGTGCCTTTGACGATTTCCACTTCGAACGCTTCATTGAACTGTTCGGCGAGATGACAGGCACTATCAACTCTGGAATGGTACTGCTGCGGGTCACCGATCCCGAGTTTGAAACGCCGGTGGCAGAAGATGCAGTTTACGGTAGCGGGGTTGCCCTTTTCCTCGGTATCCCCCTCCTCATCGCCCTGAACGTCCCCTTTGCCTTTTTCAAGAATAGTATTGAAGGTTATTGGATCACTTTCGCGATCCTGTTGGTCTACTGGATTGTATTGTGGCTGTTCTGGCGCGGGATCGGGTTTCTCTCGTTCAGAAAGCGGACGTAGGACAGCCAGGTTCAGACGTCTGTTGCCTCAACCGACTCAAGCTTTTCCGGAGCGGCAAGAAGTTTCAGTGCACCTTGAGCCAGGCGTGAAATCTGATTGGCGTCCGCTACACGGTGATCAAAGGTTGCTGATATAGGCAATATGGAACGTATGATAATTTCCCCATCGCGCACCACAGGTTTCTCCTCTATCTTCCCCATGACGATGACGGCTGGAAGCTTGGCCGCTGGGAAGAGTGCCGCGTAGGCAGTGGAGAGCCCGTGTGATCCAATGTTGGTGACTAAGATGGAACCGAACGAGCGGTCAGAAAGACCGAGAGATTTGAGCTGGATGCCCAGTCCGTTGACGATGCCGCGGATCAGTTTGAACAGCCATCTCCTTAGAGGCCACGGAACCTTGCTCAGGAGATACTTACTTTGCATCGACTTCCCCTTGTCTCCCTGCCGTTCCGCTTCGGCCCGGGTGCGAATCTCTTCTCCGATCTCGGATACTGTCTTCTGATGAGCATTGCGTACCACTATTGACGCCATTTCCCGTCCCCCTTTGATATTCACCGCCACGGCCACATCCACATAATCCCGGGGAACGAGCCTGCCGCGGCGGACAAAACAGTTGATATCGGGAGCGTCATAGGCCAGCGCCCTTGCTACAACAGCGGTGACAATATGAGTAACGGTTAGATGAAGTCCATTCTCCTTCTGTCGTTGAATGTAACGTAGCACATCGGTAACATCCGCCTCCAGCGTGCCGAACACCTTTCCGTCACTGGGAGCGGTGTAGATGGCCGTGGACATGAGACGCCACGGTGTGTTGTAATCATCTTTCATGGATAATGAGCCGGAGTGAAATAATTAACGGAAATTACAAGGCGGAAGTACCTCATCAAAGCGTTCTTCGCTGCCGCCCTTCAGCTTCCCTATAGAGACATCCGGCAGCACGAAAATATATTTGCAGAATATCTTCCCAGGAAATAACCGGCTGTATTGGCAGCTATATCGAATATCTTGTTTGGAAACGATTCAAGCGCAAACTGAAACGGCAAGATAAGTTCCACAAATTCCCACCCGACTGTTAAAACAAAAAACGGTACGATGCCAATTTTTGTAAAGCGGCCGAGTACGAAACAGAGCGTCAGATGCAGCAGTGTGAATTCATTCAGCGCTTCCATGACGGTTCGTCTGTACTGTGGCCCGGCATCGTCATTGATCCTTGTCAGACGCGGCCTTACTTCAACAGAACCATCTTCATTGTCTTAGAATAATCACCCGCCTGTATCCTGTAGATATAAAGACCCCCGCTTAAGGGTCTGCCCATATCATCGGTGGCATCCCAGACGGCTCTGTGGTAGCCAGCGGTTTGGTCCTGATTAACAAGTGTTCTCACCTGCCGACCCAATACATCATAGATCACCAGGTGAACCATAGCGGCTTCTGGCAGATCATACAGTATGGTAGTGGTTGGGTTGAAAGGATTTGGATAGTTCTGATGTA
>JASLRT010000012.1 GCA_030743815.1 Candidatus Neomarinimicrobiota bacterium
TCAGGTTGATGGAAACCTGCGCCTTCTGGTACTCATCAATTACCCAGCCGACCGCCTTGCACGACTGAAGCAGACCGGGTACCTTAATCGCCTTTCCCTCTTCATCGCGCACGATCTTGCCTTCCTTGTCTCGCTTTGCCCGCCCCGCCTCACGAATATCGAGGGCAATATCGGTGGCAACATGCCTGTCCTTCGTGTTCAGATTGACATTGTACGCAATTAGAAACTCCCTGGCTCCCACTGCTGTAGCACCACTCCTGGCGTTGAACTTCGCCTCGCCGAAATCCGGCACCCAGTCTGAGTCCTTAAACTTTGCCGTCAATCCCTCGTATTCACCCTGGCGGACACTGGCCAGATTGCGCCTCTCAGGTCTGGATGCCGCATGCTCATACAGATAGACAGGGATGCCTAATTCTTTGCCAACACGTTCCCCCACTGACTTGGCGATCTCAACACAGTCATCCATGCTCACACCGCGTACGGGGACAAAAGGACAGACGTCGGTGGCGCCCATGCGCGCGTGGGCGCCCGAATGGTTGCGCATATCTATCAGGTCAGCCGCCGTGGCGATGGCATTAAACGCCGCTTCCTTCACACCCGCCGGCGATCCGACAAAAGTAACGACCGTCCGATTCGTCGCTTCACCGGGATCAACGTCCAGCAGAACTACCTCCGAAACCGATTCGACGGAGCGGCTAATCGCCTCCAGGATCGACTCGTCCCGGCCTTCACTGAAATTGGGTACACACTCGACGATCTTTTCCATTAGATCACTTTGCTCCCAATGTTAAGTAGTAGAACACAATTGCCACCAGACCGAAGACTACTAGAAGCCACCATATAGACCTTGACGGTTTTTTTCTTTCGATGACGCGTCGAAAATGGATCGCAGCCGTCATTACATCAGTCCGAAAGTAAACAGAGCTGAAAAAAATCTCACAAAGGGGCCGATGAACATCCAGAATATTGAGACTCCGGTGAGAAATCCAAACAGGATTATCCCCATGAGGGCGTAAGGCCCGTAATATTCGAACCGGTCCGCCATATGCTCATACTGATACGGTAGAACACCTCGCAACACTTTCGATCCATCCAAGGGCGGAATGGGAAGCAGATTGAAGATCGCCAGCGCCAGGTTAATCTGTAAGCTATAGATCAACATATTGCCCACGAAGGCTCCCCCCTCAAAGGCAAGAAAGCCCGATCCAAGAAAACTGGTCAGTAGAACTCCGGACGCGAAAGCAAGAATCATGTTTGCAGCTGGACCGGCAATCGCGACCCATAGCATATCACGTTTCGGATCACTGAAATAGCGAGGATCCACCGGCACCGGTTTTGCCCAGCCGAAATGAACGAGAAAGAGCATCAGCGTCCCGATGGGATCGAGGTGCGAAATGGGGTTGAGCGTCAGTCGCCCATGCATCTTTGCCGTGGGATCGCCAAGTTTCATAGCCATCCAACCGTGAGCATATTCGTGGCAGGTGAGTGCCAGAAGAATCGGTGGTGCAAGAAGCAGGATTTCGCTCATGCTCTGGGGTGATAAGTTTTATGAACTTCCTTTAGATACGTCCTGTCCAAGTGAGTATAAATCTGGGTAGTGCTGATATCGGCATGACCCAGCATCTCCTGGACAACCCTCAGGTCAGCTCCCCCCTCAAGAAGATGAGTGGCAAATGAATGACGAAGCGTGTGAGGACTTACTCGCTTATCGATTCCTGCCCCTGTCACATATTTGCGTAACAGCATCCAGACGCCTTTTCTAGAGATTGGATCGCCGCGGTAATTAAGAAAGAGAGTGTCGCTCCGTTTCCCCTTTTTCAGGAGGGTGGGTCGCCCTTCGTTGAGATACTTCTCTATCCAATTTGCCGCCTGCTTTCCCAGCGGTACAATCCGCTCTTTCGACCCCTTGCCGAGAACTCTAATCCACCCTTTGTTCTCGAACAAACTGATGAGCTCCAACTGGACGAGTTCCGTCACTCTGAGCCCCGCTGAATACAGCATCTCAATCATCGCCCTGTCTCGCAAACCAGATGCGGTTGACGAGTCGATCACTTCAAGGATGGCGTCCACCTCCTCCACGCTCAAGATAACCGGGAGCTTCTGGGGAATCTTCGGCGCTGTGAGAAGTTCGGCAGGATTGAGAGTAGCATACTCTTCATCCACCAGAAATGAATGATAAGACCGCACCACGGAGAAATTCCGCCGCACACTTGTCGCCATCAGTTGAAGATCGCTTAAAGTTCGGATATATTCGCGAATATGTCCGGGGCGGATGTCATTGATGCTGTCCAGATGTTTGTCCCTCTCTATGAACGTAAGATAGCGCGTCAGATCGTGCTCGTAAGCTTCAAGGGTGTTGGGCGAGAGGCTCCGTTCCACTCGCAGTAACCTGAGAAAATCAGACTGGTACGTCTCCGTGGCCGGCCCCCATTCATACGAAGGACAGTTCCACCAGCTCGCAGAAGATATGACCTGCCGCAAGATGTCCTTCCTGAATACGCTGTGTGTCATCTGAAGGTACGCGAATACAGACGTCGCCCCTGCCTGCCAGTTTGCCGCCGTCACGACCGGTCAACACGATTACACGCAACCCCTTTTCTTCAGCCGTATCCACACCTTTAACCACATTTTCTGAATTGCCGCTGGTAGAGAGCCCTATCAGAACATCGCCCGCACTACCAAGTCCCTTGATTTGCCGCTCAAAGAGCGTATCAAACCCTACATCGTTCGACCACGCTGTCAGTAGAGAACTGTCGGTCGTGAGAGAAACGGACGGCAGCGGTGCGAGATCGTGGCGCCTCAGACCGCCTAGCAGTTCTGTCGACAGGTGTTGGGCTTGAGCGGCGCTACCGCCATTGCCGCACCAGAGTACCTTGTTGCCGTTCCTGATGGCATCAATAATCAGATCTGCCGCTTCCAGTATCCCTTCCGAACAACTGTCCACCATACTCTGCTTGACGTCGGCCACTTCCGCCAGTTGATTCCTTATCTGACCTAATCTTGAGTCCATCTACTTACCATGAACCGCATCAGCAAAAGATTGCATGAGCGCCTTATGATCATCGGTCTCTGTAACCGTGCCTGTTACAACGAAACTAGCACCTGCTTCAACCTTTCCTGCTGCTTCCTCGGGTGACTTGATACCACCACCCACAATGATGGGCAATTCCACTTCACTGGAGAGCGCACTGATTATCTTCTCGGGGATACTCCGGACGGCGCCGCTGCCAGCCTCCAGATAGAGCAACTTCATGCCGAGATACTGGGCTGCCAACCCGTGAGCGACGGCAAGATCTGAGCGTTCCATCGGCAGTGGCTGTGTATTGCTCAGGAATTCGACCGTAGATTTTCCGCCACCATCGAAAAGCATATATCCGGTGGCGATAGCTTCAAGCCCCAAGTCCCTTACGATGGGAGCCCCGATGACCTGTTCGCCAATGAGATAAGTGGGATTTCGTCCGCTGATAATCGACATAAAAAGGACAGCATCAAAATGAGGGCCCAGCTGATTAACAGCGCCCGGGAACAGAATCACGGGCACCTGGGAAATTTCTTTGATCAGGGCGACACGCTCATGAAACTTGCCATCCATAAATAGACTCCCCCCCGCTAGAATGGCATCCACCTCCGATTCATTGACCGACTGGACAAGTCTTTCCACTATGCCGTCGTTCTTTCGATCCGGATCGATGAGCACCAGATAACCAGCACCCTTTTCGTCACGGACATTCATCAGGTATTCGAGTACGGAACTCACTGTTCAAATCTCCTTAGGAACGAGACAAATGTGTCAATAGCTTCTGTGGTATGTTTTTCAGTAATGGCGACTCTCAGGAATTGCGGATCATCCTCAAGTACTGTTCCCGCCTGCATCTTAGTCTTTAACCCTTCATCGAGGATAGTTTGCGACGGAACGGGGCATTTTACAACAAATTCTTTAAAGAAGCGTTCGCCGAACGGGATCGAAAAGCCGGACAGTTTCTCTATTTCGTTTGCGGCATAGTGGCTCTTCTGGAAACAGAGATCTGCCGCCGCCTTGAATCCTTCCCTGCCGAGGAGAGCAAGATAGATTGTGGCGCTGAGGGCTACAAGTCCCTGATTCGTACAGATATTTGAGGTGGCCTTCTCACGGCGGATGTGCTGTTCCCGTGTTTGGAGGGCGAGGACAAATCCGCTTTTACTATCTACGTCTTTCGCGACGGCCACAAGCCTGCCAGGAACTTTCCTCAGATGCTCCTGCCGTACGGCAAACAGACCGAGATAAGGCCCTCCCATGGAAACGGGTGAACCTAAGACTTGCCCCTCTCCCGCGTACACGTCGGCCATACATTCACCCGGAGGTGCAAACATCCCAAAAGAAAGAGGATCGCCCACCGCCACGAAGAGCGCCTGAGAATCATCACAAAGTTGTCCAACATCTTTCCACATCTCGATCAGTCCAAACCGGTTAGGCGACTGTATGACAACAGATGAGACTTCTTCATCAAGACGACCGCGAAGCCATTCCAGATCAGTGAGGCCATCGCTGGCGGGCATGATCACTACCTCAAGAGGCGAGTATTCAAGATAGGTTTCCACTACATTACGGTAGCTGGCATAAAGTCCCTCGGACAGCAATACTTTCGTCTTACCGTTGACTCTTCCGGCCAGGAGGCAAGCTTCCGCAACAGCCGATGCACCATCATAAAGCGATGCATTGGCTATATCCATTCCCGTGATCTCACAGATCATTGTCTGAAATTCGTAGATGACCTGCAGGGTACCCTGGCTCACCTCCGCCTGGTATGGTGTATAAGAAGTAGCAAATTCCGAGCGTGACGCCAGGTAGGGAACTGCCGCGGGGACAAAATGATCATAAGATCCGCCGCCGAGGAAAGAAAGCGTATCGCTAACGGAAGTGTTCCTCCCGGCAAGCGTCCTCATATTTTCGGTGGCTTCCATTTCAGACATCCGCGACGGGAGTGAAAGATCACCTTTTACGCGTAATTCGACAGGAATGGTCTCCAGCAGCTCTTCAAAAGAGCTGAGCCCCATCGCATCGAGCATCTCCTGCTCGATCTCCGGCGTGAACGGAACAAATTGATTCGATTCAGCTGATGAGCTTCCCATAGTCATCCGCACTAAGTAACGATTTTCCCTCTGATGGATCCGACATCTCAATCCTGACAATCCAGCCTTCTCCGTAAGGATCTTCATTTATCTTCTCGGGGCTGTCTTCGAGAGAACCGTTTATTTCAGCAACAGTTCCTGAAACAGGGACAAAGAGATCGGTAACCGTTTTGACAGCCTCGATAACAGCAAACGGTTCACCTATCTTAACTTCTGTTCCTATCTCTGGAAGTTCCACAAATATAATATCTCCCAGCTCTCTTTGGGCATAGTCAGTGATGCCTACGGTTGCCGTCAGCACATCGATAGAGAGCCATTCATGTGTATCAACGTAGTGAAGATCGGCAGGTGTGTTCATTAAATCTCCTCTTTGTGTCAGACTTCAGTATCCTTCTTCCGGGCTATAGTCGAACGATTCGATAAAACTGGTATCAATCGCTCCGTCACGAAATCTCTTATCCCTCATGATAGCCTGATGGTACGGAATAGTCGTATGCGGACCCTCGATGATTGTCTCTTCCAGCGCCCGCTGCATACGATTGATGGCTGTAGAGCGGTCATCGCCGTGCACAATAAGCTTGGCAATGAGTGAATCGTAGTAAGGCGAAATCTGATAACCGGCATATACGTGAGTATCCATACGGACACCATTTCCGCCCGGCGCATGAAAACTATCCACCCGCTTTGGTGACGGGGCAAAGTTGTTCGCGGGATCTTCGGCGTTGATACGACATTCCAGCGCGTGGCCGCGAGGCTTGACCGAAGCGAGATAAGCCGGGATTTCATCTCCGGCGGCAACCTTGATCTGCATCTTAAGCAAATCCTTCCCGATCACCATTTCGGTTACTGGGTGCTCCACCTGAATACGCGTATTCATCTCCATAAAATAGAACTCTCTGGTGGCGTCATCAAACAGGAATTCCACGGTACCCGCACCTACATAATCAATCAATTTTGCTCCTCGGACGGCCATTTCTCCCATCATTTTTCTTAGATCATCATCGATGACTGGCGAAGGAGATTCCTCAACAAGTTTCTGATGTCTGCGTTGAATGGAACATTCACGCTCTCCAAAATGAATAATGTTTCCGTGCTGATCACCGAAAATTTGAAATTCAATATGACGCGGCCCCTCTATATATTTTTCGAGATAGAGTGCACCGTTGTTGAACGCTTTTTCAGCTTCTGCGTTAGCCATGGTGAATGCTTTTTCCAGTTCTTCTCCACTATGTACGATTCTCATCCCTTTGCCGCCGCCCCCCGCCGACGCTTTCAGTATAACGGGATAGCCAATTTCATCGGCCGCTATCCCGGCAGCACCCACGTCTACCAACACACCATCACTACCCGGAATGACGGGGACACCGGCCTTTTTCATGGTCGCTTTGGCGGACGCCTTATCTCCCATTGACTGAATGACCTCAGCACTCGGACCTATGAATATAAAACCGTTGTCACTGCAGATCTGGGCAAACTCGGGGTTTTCAGCAAGGAAACCGTAACCGGGATGAATTGCATCGCTGCCGGTGACCTCGGCGGCGCTGATGATCTGCGGTATATTGAGATAACTTTCCTGACTCTGCGGGGGACCTATACATACTGCTTCGTCAGCAAACCGGACATGAAGGGAAAGCTCATCAGCCGTCGAATAGACTGCCACCGTAGGAATGCCCAGTTCATGGCACGCTCTGACAGCTCTCAGCGCAATTTCTCCCCGGTTGGCGATAAGAATCTTGTTCATCTCTGATCGGCAGTCAATTCAGCTGATAATGGACAGCTCCATCGGTATAAATTACGCCAACGATTATCTCGTCGAAGAACGGGTGTAGGAACTCAGAGGATGAGACAACTAGTCGGGAGTTATGATGAAGATAGGCTGACCGTACTCCACCGGCTTAGCATTCTGCACAAGAACCCTGTCGATCCGACCGGTGATATCGGACTCGATTTCATTCATTATCTTCATAGCCTCAATGATACAAAGTATCTGTCCAGCGCTGACATGATCGCCCACATTTACGAATGGTGGCGACTCCGGTGAAGAGGCTGCATAGAACGTCCCCACCATTGGCGCCGTTATCTCTACACCTCCCGATTCTTCTTTCCCGGCCTCCGGTGACACTTCTTGAGTAGGCTCAGTCTCTGGTACAGTATTCTCCACCGTCACCGTAGAGGGTTGAGTCACTGAAGCCGAATCGGCAAAAGCATCAGCACCTTTGGATACCCGGAACTTCCGTCCCCAGAAATTGACTTCTATCTCATTAACATCCGAGGCCTCGAGCATCTCGATGATCCTCTGCAGTTTATCCTGCCACATACTATTTAACACGTTCCACATATTCTCCAGTTCGCGTATCGATTTTAAGTACATCCCCTTCATCCACAAACAGAGGGACCGTGGCAATGTGTCCCGTTTCTAGTTCAACAGGTTTTGTACCTCCCGTAGCTGTGTTACCCCTCACACCGGGATCAGATTTTTTTACTGCCAACTCCACGAAAACCGGCGTTTTAACTCCAATAATCTCATCGTCAATTGAATCAATTGCCAAGCTCATTCCCTCTTTCATGAACGGCAGTTCGTCAATCATCATACCATGAGAGACGTTAATCTGCTCAAAGGACTCAAGATCCATAAAGATGGCCGATTCTCCTTCGTTGTAAAGGTATTGCATCTCTTTCGAATCGAGCCGCAGTGGCTTGATTTTTTCACCTGCCCGAAACGTGGTATCGATCACCTGGCCAGTAATGATATTCTTAAGCTTTGTTCTTACGAATGCGCCTCCCTTTCCCGGTTTGACGTGGAGAAAAGAGATGATTTTCATCCGCTGACCTTTATGATCTATCACCATCCCGTTTCTAATATTTGCTGTCGTCGCCATAAGCAAACAAATCCTTTTCGTAAATCAGCTTTTCAATTTACAATAGTGCTTATGACGAAACAATTGTTAGTTCCCACTTCTCCGTCGGGAGACACGCCAATCGAACCCGTCAAAGGATCCTGAAAGATTCAATTCCAGGCACCCAAAAACAACATCTGTATCTTGGCCCGGCAGGAGCCTAAATATAGTATTGTCATGCGGATAAATGATTATTCGATAAGTACAATTCTGATGCAACAAACAAAAAGGCGGGACAGTGCCCGCCTTACGGCAATTGGATTACCGATATGTTTTGCGCCGATCAGATAACTTTGTAAACCAGCGCCGCGACCGAAAGGATAAGTGCAATAAAAATCAGTGACACGCCTATGTTGCCATTCTTGATTTCCTGCCACTCATCAATGTCGGTAGACATCCAGTCAAAAACCTTGATCGCGAGACCTATGCCGAGTGAGAAGCCAAGGGCTGCCACAACTGACCAGCCGATAGCTCGCAGATAGCTCATTAAAACCGATTGAAGACCAAATGGATCCATATTCCCTCCTATCTTATGCTAGAGATATTTGACTGCTCGGTTTCCCAGATTATTCTGGCAAACTGAGCAGAATTGATCTTTCCGGAAAGTAACTCTTTCACATCTTTCTTTTCAGCAGTCGTCACCATTCTTAAACCTTCACCAAGCGGAACGTCAATAGTAACAAATACATTATCAGGCTCAAAGCCTGTTTTCATGGCTTCTCCAGCTGCAATAAATCCTACCAGCATAACCATCTCGAAATTGTTCCGATTACTCTTCAGCGTAATGTAGAAAGCCTGCTTTCCCTTCGCGTCTGCAATAACTTTCATATCATCTTGAGACGTTTCTATTCTATAGTTCTTAGCAGTTCTTATCACGCGCTGGAAGTACTTGGTGTTGGCCCAAATTGAAGAAGTAAAGATCAGAAAAATAATGGTGCCCGCGAATATCCGTTTCAACCTAAAATGTCTCCATGTCTAATTAAGCTTTGCGAATTTAATCCGTTTGTTCTCATTTATCCAATTAATTTTCCCTGTAAGACAGGAAATCGGCACTGCTTACTGACTGCCGTGGACGAGTTTACCTTTTTTAATAACCGACCGCACCCGATTATCAGCGATGTAGTACGGAATTTCCTCCAGACTGTTAATATTCCAGAGAATGATATCAGCCTGTTTCCCGGGAAGAATCGAACCCAAGACGTCTTCTCTCCCCAATGATTTTGCCGCGCCGTATGTAGCGCTACTGAAAGCCTCAGTGACAGTCATACCCATGTACAGACAAGCCAGCGACATCACAAACGGCATGGACTGTATCATGGAGCTGCCCGGATTATAGTCTGTAGCAACAGCCACCTCCACTCCCGCTTTTATGAATCGTCTGGCAGGAGCATATGCTGACTTTCCGAGGAAGAAAGTTGTCCCGGGAAGCAGAGTCGCGACAACACCGGCTTGCGCCATGTCTGAGATCGCTTCCTCTGAGACATGCATCAGGTGATCAGCTGATGAAACCTTTAACTCAGCGGCCAGCGAGGCGGCCCCGGAATCCTTGAACTCATCAGCATGCAGGCGCAGCTTCATGCCGTACTCTCTCGCCGCCGTCAAAATCCGTCTCGAGCTGGAAACATCAAACCATCCATCCTCACAAAAAACGTCGCAAAACTCAGCAACTGCCTGCTCAGCAACGGCAGGAATCATCTCTTGGCAGATGAGATCAATGTATGCCTCTTTATTATCGCTGAACTCTTCGGGAAAATCGTGGGCGCCCAGGAAAGTTGGGATAATGTCTACTTCGACTTCTTCAGCTACGCTTGAGAGAACAGATAGCGATTTCAGCTCCGATTCAGTAGAAAGACCGTAGCCGCTCTTCGCTTCCACCGTTGTCGTTCCGAGAGACAGAAACCTCTCCATTCGCCTCTTTACAGCCTCAACGAGCTGGACTTCATCCATCTCCCTAAAACTCCGGACACTTGACATGATGCCGCCGGCGTCAGCAGCGATCTCTTGGTACGTCTTTCCGGCTACGCGTTGCGAAAATTCTTCGGCACGGGATGCCGCAAAAATGGGATGAGTGTGACAATCGACAAAGCCGGGCGTTACCAGTGCACCCTCCGCGTCTAGCTCTTTATCAGCTGGGGTGAGATCTAATCCGACAGAAGTGATAAGACCATTCTCACATTCAACTTCCACTCCTGCCGACCTTTCTACTTTGCCCTTCTCAGGATTGAACGTGGCTAATTGACCGATATTGATGATTTTCAGACTCATCCGTCTATTCTAATGCTTTCACCGTTATCAATAATCTTGCTCCCGTAGAACGTGCCGTACAACGGAAATATGAATAACTTCTCACTGATCCTCGAGCATGGGAATCTGTATCTTCCACTTGCGGGCATTGTCGCGCGCCAGCCCGTACCCTGCATCCGCATGCCGGACTACACCGATGCCAGGATCATTATTCAGCACCCTCTCAAGGCGACCCGCCATTTCGGGTGTGCCGTCGGCAACGATCACCTGACCAGCATGAATGGCAAGCCCCATCCCAACGCCGCCACCGTGGTGTACCGAAACCCAGCTGGCTCCGCTGGCTACATTGAGAAGAGCATTCAAAACAGGCCAGTCTGCGATTGCGTCGCTGCCGTCCTTCATCCCTTCTGTCTCCCGGTAAGGAGAGGCGACAGAGCCGGTATCGAGATGATCCCTGCCGATGACGATAGGAGCTTTTACTTCGCCCGAGGCAACTAACTCATTCATGGCCAGCCCGAGCTTCGCCCGGTCACCGTAACCAAGCCAGCAGATCCGGGCGGGAAGACCTTGAAATTTTACTTTCTCATGAGCCAGCTCAATCCAGCGGCAGAGCGCCTTATCTTGAGGAAAAAGTTCTACCACCTTCTCATCAGTTCTGGCTATATCCTCTGGATCGCCCGATAAAGCCACCCAGCGGAATGGTCCCTTGCCGTCGCAAAAAAGAGGTCTGATATAAGCAGGTACAAATCCGGGATAGGCGAATGCATCATCATAACCGCCTTTCAGCGCCTGCCCTCTCAGATTGTTGCCGTAGTCAAACACAACTGCCCCCCGTGACTGCATCTCCACCATCGCCCTGCAGTGCTGAACCATCGATTGATAGGAAAGGTGTATATATTTGTCCGGATTGTTCTTTCTGACCGTTTCTACCATGTCAAATGGAATTTCATTGGGCACATAACCGTAAAGTTCGTCGTGGGCTGATGTCTGATCCGTTACCATATCCGGGATTACGTCCTGTTTCAGGAATGCAGGAAATATATCGGCTGCGTTACCTAAGAGACCTATCGATTGGGGTTTTCCCTTATCTTGGAATTTTCGTGCAATGTTAAGTGCCCCATCGAGTGATTCCACCATAACATCGAGGTAGCCCGTTTCAACCCGGCGCTGAATTCTTAGCGGATCTATCTCAACTGCTATCATGACCGCTTCATTCATAGTAGCCGCAAGCGGTTGAGCTCCGCCCATCCCTCCAAGGCCCGCGGTCAGAATCAAACGTCCCCTCAAATCGTCATTGAAATGTCTGTTCGCCGCCGCTGTAAACGTCTCGTAGGTACCCTGAAGAATCCCTTGAGTACCGATATAGATCCAGCTGCCAGCCGTCATCTGACCGTACATCATGAGCCCTAACTTGTCCAGTTCACGAAAGGTTTCCCAGTCAGCCCAATTGGGAACGAGCATGGAGTTCGAGATCAGGACGCGCGGTGAATATGGGTGAGTTCTAAATATACCAACCGGCTTCCCCGATTGGATCAGAAGCGACTCATCATGATCAAGATTCTTTAACGATGCGAGTATCGCGTCGAAGCAGTCCCAATTTCTGGCCGCCTTGCCCATTCCGCCATAGACAATAAGTTCGTCCGGCTTCTCAGCAACATCAGGATCGAGATTATTCTGGATCATCCGGTAGGCAGCTTCCTGCTGCCACCCTTTGCAGCTCAGATGAGTACCTGTCGCTGCGTGGACTATGCGCGGTTCAGACATAACTTCCAGGTGAATTTAGATGGCACCGTCAATACAATCAATATTACATGTCGAGCTACTCTCACTTGAACTCCATAAGAATTACTCTTCCTTAACATTCACCATCTCTTCTACGATAGGAAGGTAATAATTCAGGTCATCCTTGCGACTGTCGTAGGAAAAAAGTGATATCCCCTGGAACCCCGTCACTCGCGAATAGTGTATCTTGTCTCTGGAATCGAGTGAACTCTGATTGAAAACGCTAATACCCATAATGATGCCGGGCCAGTATTTGTTCGGAACAACCTCATATATATCATCAATCACACTTGCAAATCCACGGATATCACTTGCATAATTCATCGGTACAACATAATCCACCAATCCTTCTGTCAGCCACTTATCCCATTCCTGGAAATAGCGATCCCGCGCCTGTTTCGGATTCGGCTTCACGGCGGCTGTCAGAAGACATCCAGGATTCATGTTCAGAATTATAACACTGCAACGCTTGACAAAGTCTGTCACCATCTCGCGCCGGAACTGATCCCACTCTTGCATCAGTTTGCGTGTCTCTTCGTTCCAGACTGGGTCCATGCCGTAGCCAGACGAGGTGAAGAGCTTCAAGGGATCGACACCGCTCCGGCGCTCGAACTCAATCCTCGCTGCAATATTATAGCCAAAATCACTGTCTCCGTAACGGATGTAGTCGAGATGGATACCATCGATCTCGTATTCGGTCAGCACCTCTCTTATCACCTTCACAAGATGGTTAGTGACACCGGGATGAGCGGGAGAAAGAAACCGTAGCGTATTGCCATTGCCGTTGGAGCTGTTGGCAGCAGATGTCGACTTACCGAGAGATGTTTTATCGATCCATTCAGGAAACTGGTTATATACATGCTGCTCATCTTCCGGCAGGTGATCTGATGACCAGATCAGATAAACATTGAGCCAGGCGTGAATCTTGAGGCCCAAATCGTGACCCCGCAACACAGCATACTCGAGGGGATCAAACTGGGGATCTTTCACTAATTGAGATTTTTTCACCACATGGCTGTTATAAAAAGCGTCGCCTCTCCCTCTCATCTGAACAAAAACATTGTTGAACTGATGAGCCTTTGCAAAACGAAGAGCTCTATCAACATCCTCTTGAGACGTCAACGAACTTCGAACAACCCAGATTCCTCTGAAATCGAGCTTACTCAACGGCTGCGTCTGGAGAAACTGGAGTCCTGTAAAACAAAAAAAGGCAACCTTCAGGGTTGCCTTGGAGACATCTCTCATAGTCAATTCAAAGTTGCCAGTTATTCCTCGTTAT
This sequence comes from Candidatus Neomarinimicrobiota bacterium, assembly GCA_030743815.1. Lineage (NCBI taxonomy): Bacteria > Pseudomonadati > Fidelibacterota > Fidelibacterota bacterium. The sequence goes on from JASLRT010000012.1 coordinate 13,312, forward strand.
CAGTTTGGGTTTCTGCCTTTGTCACAGCTTTAACCATCTTCTTTGTCTTTCTTTTCTTTTTCTCCGTAGAATCCCCCGAATCGGCCATCATTTCCGCATAATCCACCAATTCCAACTGCGAGACAGAAGCCGAGTCGTTATCTCTAAAGCCAAGCTTAACAATCCGCGTATAGCCGCCCTGTCGATCAGTATACTTGGGTGCGATTTCGTCAAACAGAATCTTCACAATATCAGGCCTGTGGATATGCCTCAGCACTTGCCGTCGGTCATGCAGGGTTCCCCGCTTGGCTTTAGTGATGAGCGGTTCGATGAACTTGCGGGTCTCCTTTGCCTTGGCATCGGTAGTCTTAATCCGCTTATGTTCGATGAGAGACGATGCAAGGTTCGACAAGGTCGCCTTTCTATGGCTTGCCGTCCGTCCCAGTTTTCTGCCGCGTTTCTGATGCCGCATTATCTTTGATCTACTGCTCAGTTTCTAACATATAGCGTTTAACATTCATGCCGAAAGAGAGTCCCATCTCTCCCAGTTTCTCCACAAGTTCCGAAAGCGATTTTCTGCCGAAATTCTTGTACTTCAGCATTTCACTCTCTTCCTTTGAAACAAGATCAATAATCCGCCCAATCCCGGCTGCCTCAAGACAGTTGTGACTTCTTACAGAGAGTTCCATTTCATCAATACTATTATCGAGAAGCTCACGGATTCGAAGAACATCTTCATCAATCTCCTCTACGATCTTCAGGACAGGTTCTGCCTCTTCAGAAACGAATTGACTTAAATGCTCAATGAGAACATTTGCTGCATGATTCAAGGCATTCTCAGGAGTAATGGTCCCATCAGTATGAGCTTCAATGACCAGTCGCTCAAGACTGTCCTTGGCGGACGATACAGGTTCAACATCGTAAGTTACCCGGTTGACGGGATTGAAAATGGAATCAATGAAGATAGTCCCGATAGGTGAGTCTACCCTTCGATGGCTATCGGCATCAACATATCCTTTACCCACTCCGATCTGTAGCTCCATAGTGAAATTGGCTTCATCATTCAGCGTTGCAATATGCAGACTCGGATTCATAACCTTGAACTGCTTGGACGTTTCATTGATATCCTTTGCAGCAAAGTTACCCTTACCGGTAAAACTGAGTTGCACTTTGTCCGGTTTGTTTTCTTTCAGCTTGAATCGCACCTGCTTGAGGTTCTGGATGATGTCTGACACATCTTCTACTACGCCATCGATTGTCGAAAATTCGTGAAGAATTCCGTCAACTCGCATATTGACTATGGCTGCTCCCGGAATACTGGTCATCAAGATCCTTCTGAGGGCGTTGCCCACAGTGATTCCGTTACCGCGCTCAAGAGGCTCTAATTCGAAACGACCGTAAGAACCTGTCGTCGCTTTATCATCTACACGGAACTTGAATTCACCATTTGTTGTCATATCTACTTTCCCCTTTAAACTACTTTGAAAAGAGCTCTACTACTACCTGTACCTTGAATATCGGATCAAGTTCATCTTTATCAGGTGTTTTCAGGACAGTGCCGGACAGTGAAGCCTTATCAAGCGCCAGCCAGGGAGAATCGAGATCCCCCTTGATCTGCTTAACTGAATCATGAATTACCTGCAGTTTTCTACTTTTTTCTCTCACCTTGATCTCATCACCTGCCGAGACGGTAAAAGAAGGAATATTTACTTTTCTGTTATTTACCAGGAAATGGCCGTGGTTTACCAATTGGCGGGCAGCATCACGAGTGGAAGCAAGACCGAGACGGTAGACCACATTATCAAGACGCCTCTCAAGGAGTTGAAGGAGATTGACACCTGTTTCACCTTGCATTTTTTCAGCCCGCTTGAAATAGCGCCGGAATTGACGTTCAAGAAGCCCGTAGGAGTACTTCATCTTCTGTTTTTCACGCAGTTGCATTCCATAATTCGACAGTCTGCGCCGTCTTGACTGACCGTGTTGGCCGGGTTTATAATTCTTCCTTTCGAGGATTTTTCCTATCTTGGGATTGCCGAAGATATTCTCGCCAAATTTGCGAGCTATTTTTACTTTAGGGCCGATATATCGTGCCATTTATGTGCTCCTTTGCTACACCCGTCGCTTCTTCGGCGGACGACACCCGTTATGCGGAATTGGTGTCACGTCACGGATAGCCGTCACTTCCATGCCGACAACTCCCAGAGAGCGGATTGCTGATTCTCTGCCAGACCCGGGCCCTTTTACCTGAACCTCAACTTTTTTCATCCCAAGTTCCATAGCTTCTGAGGCCGCCTTCTGGGCCGCCTGCTGCGCTGCGAAAGATGTACTCTTACGCGAACCCTTGAATCCGGTTGTACCAGCGCTGGCCCATGAGATGACGTTCCCGTTAACATCAGTCAGCGTAATAATAGTATTGTTGAAAGTTGCCTTAATATGGGCAATCCCATCCTCGGGCACTTGTCCCTTCTTCTTTTTTTTCTTTCTCTTCGGAGGTGCCATAATTGAGTCCTAACCTGAATTAATATTAAGCTTTCTTACCGACAGCCGTTTTTCTTCCAAGACCGACCGTCTTCTTCCTGCCTTTTCTGGTCCTGGCATTCGTCTTGGTTCTTTGTCCATTAACCGGTAGACCCCGGCGATGACGGAACCCACGGTAACTGCCGATATCCATCAAACGTTTCACATTCATTGTGTATTCTGTCCGGCATGCACCTTCTACCTTGTGAGTACCAACACTGTCCCGGATCGCCGTTACCTGATCTTCCGAAAGATCATTGACGCGAATATTGCCATCAACTTTTGCCTGTTCGAGAATCTCCTTTGATCTCGAGTGCCCTATGCCGTAGATGTAACAGAGGGCAAATTCAACTTTCTTGTCTTTCGGCAAGTCTACACCTGCTATACGTGCCATGCTTCTATCCCTGCCTCTGTTTATGCCGCGGATTTACACAGATTACTCTCACGACGCCCTTTCTACGGATAATCTTACATTTATCACAAATCTTTCTCACTGAGGTTCTAACTTTCATTTTTCTGCTTCTCTACTTATGTCGATATACGATTCTTCCCCTGCTGAGATCATAAGGTGATATCTCGAGTGTTACCACGTCACCCGGCAAAATCTTAATAAAATATTTTCTCATTTTACCGGATACATGTGTTAATACTTCGTGCGTTTTGCCGCCGATTTCAACTTCTACTCTGAACATGGCACTTGGGAGCGCTTCCTTGATGATACCGTCTATTGTAATCGGCTGTTCTTTAGCCATCATAGACACCGTTGCTCAGGATTTTGCCGCCGTCTTCGCCCACCACGATTGTGTGTTCAAAGTGCGCCGAAGGGTTGCCGTCACGAGTACATACCGTCCAGCCATCCTGTTTTGTATAGATTTCCTTACTACCCTTATTCACCATCGGTTCAATGGCAAAACACATACCAGTCTTAAGTTCCACTCCCTGCCCCGGATTGCCGTAATTAGGAATCTGTGGATCTTCGTGAAGTTGCGTTCCAATGCCGTGCCCAACCAACTCCCGTACAACTGAAAAATCGAAACTTTCCACATATTCCTGAATCTTGTGACCGATATCTGAAACATAGTTGCCGTTTTTCGCCTGCTCGATACCGATGTAGAGAGATCGTTCTGTTACATCAAGAAGTTTCCTCACATCGTCTTCAACCGAAGTACCAACCGCATAGGTTCTGGCGCTATCTCCGTAGTAGCTATCTTTAAGAGCGCCGCAGTCAATTGAAACGATATCTCCGTCACGCAATATTCTCCCATCAGGAATTCCATGTACCACCTCGTTATTTCTCGAAAAACAGATGGAGGAAGGATATCCCATATAGCCTTTGAATGCGGGTTCGGCTCCCTGAGAGAGGATATACTCTTCAACCATCGAATCTATATCTTTACCCGTTACACCCGGGACAATCTTATCTTCAAGTAACTCAAAAGTCTCATGAACGATTCTGGAACTTTCCCGAATCTTCTCCACTTCTCTCTCACTTCTGATACTTACCATTATGCTACCCTCAGGATCTTCTCCGTCCTCTGATTTTCCCATGCTTGAGGAATCCGTCATAATGCCGCATCAGCAGGTGAGACTCAATTTGCTGCAGCGTGTCCAGAGCTACGCCCACGATAATAAGAAGACTGGTTCCGCCAAAGAAGGATGCAAGGTTATAGCTAACGTCCATAGTGTTCATTAGTAGATAAGGGAAAACAGCAATGAATGCCAGGAAGAACGATCCCGGCAGTGTCACTCTTGTCAGGATGTTGTCGATGAATTCAGAAGTTTTTTTGCCCGGTCTTACACCGGGAATGAACCCGCCATGCTTCTTCATATTGTCAGCCACTTCTACGGGATTGAAGGCGATAGCAGTGTAAAAATAGGTAAAGAAGACAATCAACGATCCGAAGACAAGCCAGTAGAACCAGTGTTCAAACGAAAATACCCTCAATACGCCTTGCATGAACTCACTGTTCTGGAAAAACGTCGCCACGGTGCTGGGCAAAAACATGATTGACTGAGCAAAAATGATGGGCATGACCCCCGCAGTATTAACTCTCATAGGAATATGAGTTGATTGACCACCGTAAACTTTTCGACCCACAATCCGTTTGGCGTACTGCACCGGGATTTTTCGTGTCCCCTGAGTAATCAAAACGACAAATGCTACAATAACAAACATGATTCCAATCAGGACAATCTCCGTAAGTGGACCTCGAATTTCTTCCTGAATCAGTGAAATTTCACTGATCACCATATTAGGCAGTCTGGCTACAATTCCGATCATGATAATCAATGATATCCCGTTGCCAATACCCCGTTCTGTTATCTGTTCGCCAAGCCACATGATGAACACCGTTCCCGTCACGAGCGACACCATTGTCGTAAACTTGAACATGAACCCAGGATCCGGTACCACCATCACCCCCATTCCTCCAACGGTGGACTCCAGATTTTCGAGAAAAATTGCGACTCCGTAGGACTGAAGGAAGGAGATCAAGACTGTACCGTAGCGCGTTAACTGGGTAATCTTTTTACGACCTTCTTCGCCTTCCTTCTGCAGTCGCTGAAAATAGGGTACCACCACACCCATCAACTGGATAATGATAGACGCTGAGATGTATGGCATTATTCCGAGTGCAAACAGGGTCGCTTTCTGAAAAGCACCTCCGGCAAACAGATCATAGAGACCAAACAGTGTGTTCTGGAAATTCTGAATTGCTGCCCCTAACGCTTCGCCATCTATACCGGGAACTGGGACGTGCGCTCCAACACGAACAACAAAAAGAAGGCTAAGGGTAAATAAAATTCTCTTCCGTAGCTCAGGGATGTTAAAAATATTTCTGAACTTATCAATCATACAATAATCGTCTTGCCCCCGGCTTTTTCTATTTTTTCGGCTGCTCCCTTGCTAAAAGCGTGGGCTGTCACTTCAACGGCCGAACTTATCTCTCCATTGGCCAGCACCTTTACGGGAGCAACCACAGTCTGGATCAATCCACGCTCCCACATAGTTAAAACATCAACCTTCTTCTCACCAAGTTTATCGATACCGGCAATACTGACAATTTGATGGGTGATTTTGAAACGTGCGTTGGAGAATCCCCGCTTGGGAACACGCCTCTGCAACGGCATCTGACCACCTTCATACCACGAGCGTCGTTTACTGCCGGACCGGGAATGATATCCCTTGTTGCCCCGTCCAGAGGTCTTCCCTTTGCCCGAACCTTCACCGCGGCCAAGACGCTTGGGGCTTTTCTGAGCTCCGGATGAGGGTTTCAATTCTCCAAGTTTCACTCTTCTTCAACCTCTAAAAGAAACTCAACTGCCTCAATCATACCTCTAATCTGGGGTGTATCAACGTGATGTACAGTTTGATGCATCTTCCTGAGACCCAAAGCAGTCATCGTCCGCTTGGTCTTTTCTCGATGACCGATGACACTTCTAGTCTGGGTAATTTTCAATGTTTTCTGTTTCTTCTTGGCCATCGGTTCTATCTACTTAAAGATTTCGCTTAACGTGATTCCCCTGCGGTTTGCCACTGATACCGGATCCTGAAGATTTCTCAAGGCGACCTCTGTTGCTCTCACAATATTGTTAGGATTTGTCGAACCGAACCGCTTTGTGAGGATGTCGGTAATACCGGCCTGTTCAACCAGACCCCGTACGACACTTCCGGCAATAATCCCTGTACCGGGCGCCGCTGGCTTCAACATGACCCGGCTTGCCCCAAATTTCCCGATAATCTTGTGCGGAATTGTACCGTTGACAAGCGGGATGCGAAAAAGATTTTTCTTCGCGTTCTCTTTAGATTTTGTAATGGCAGCAATCACTTCATTTGCCTTACCGTAACCGAGCCCCACATGTCCTTTCCCATCACCTACTGTGACAAGCGCACTGAAACGAAATCTTCTGCCCCCGGACACAACTTTCGCAACGCGGTTTATCCGGATAACCGTCTCTTCCTGAAGTTCAAGCTCTGTTGGATCAATAGTACTCAAAACTTCAATCCTCCTGTTCGCGCGCCATCAGCCAGCGCCTTAATCCTGCCATGATAGAGAAATCCATTTCTGTCGAATACAACTTTCCCTATCTTCTTAGTTTTTGCTCTTTCAGCCAAAACACGTCCTACGATTTCACTTTTTTCGACATTTGACTTGGCACTCTTCAACTTTGATTGAATCCCCTTCTCTACAGATGAGGCCGATACCACTGTCTCACCCTTCTGATCATCTACAATCTGACTATAGATGTGATTCAAACTGCGATAGACAACCAGTCGCGGATTATTGTTTGTCCCCAACATCCGTTTGCTACGCCGGCGCCTCCTGCTTCTCCTGATCTGTTTTTCAAATTTCCGCTTCACAATAGCCCCTTATTCCCCTACGGTTTTACCTTTCTTGATACTTACGTGCTCGTCAGCGTACCGGATTCCTTTACCCTTATACGGCTCAGGAGGATTGAAAGATCTGATCTTAGCTGCAACTTGTCCAACTAATTGTCGATCAATCCCTGAAACAGTCAGTTTGCTCTTTGTCGCTTTTATCTCAATCTCTTCCGGCGGTTCAAAATAGATGTCGTGAGAGTATCCCAAGGCCAGTTTGAGTCGCTTTCTTTCCATTACAGCGCTGAATCCGATACCGATTATTTCAAGATCCTTCGAAAAACCGTCGGATACTCCATGAACCATGTTAGACAGGAGAGCCCTTGTTGTACCGTGTAAAGAACGGTAAGTCTTGCTGTCAGATGGTCTCTGAACTTCTAAATGTTCCTTCTCCTGTTTGATAATCATATCGGCATTGAATTCAAATTCTAACGTCCCTTTTGGACCTTCAACCACCGCACGGCTGCCCTTCAGAGAGACCTTCACCCCTTCCGGTATGGCAATAGGCTGTTTTCCAATTCTAGACATCGAACACTACCAGACGTTGCAAACTATCTCTCCGCCAACGTTCAACTTCTTGGCAACTTTGTTTGACACGACTCCCTTGGATGTGGTTAAGATTGATATTCCAAGACCATCAAGAACCCGCGGTACTTCACCGGCCTTAGAGTAGATCCGCCTGCCGGGTTTACTTATCCGCTTGAGATGCTTAATAACAGGACTTCCAGAGCGATCATATTTCAAAAATACTCTTATCACCTTTCCTACAGGATTATTAATGATGAAAAAATCTTTAAGATAGTGTTCTTCTTTGAGAATATAGAGGATCCGGATCTTCAGGTTAGAAGCTGGAACATCTACCCAACGACTCGCTGAAGCCTGTCCATTACGGATTCTGGTCAGCAAATCAGCAACTGGATCTGTCATACTCACTTAATCTTCTCCTATTCTTGCCCTACCAGCTCGCCTTGGTAACACCGGGGATTTCCCCTTTCAGTGCAAGTTCCCGGAAACAGAGACGGCAAAGACCAAATCTTCTCAGAAACCCCCGCGAACGGCCGCACTTTGAGCATCTGTGATATCGCCTTACCGAAAACTTTTGTGACTTTTTTGATTTAACGATCAGTGACTTTTTTGCCATTATGCAACCTCTTCAACCGATTCCGGAGAACTTTCTTCATCCACTTCTTCAACATCCTGAACTTTACTCGTGAAAGGATCTTTTTCCTTAAAGGGAAATCCTAGAGATTTAAGTAATTCGTAGCCGCCTTCATCATTGTTAGCAGTAGTGACGATAGTAATATCTAAGCCACGTACCCGGTCTATTTTATCGTAGTCAATCTCAGGAAAGACAATCTGCTCTTCAATGCCAAAGTTGAAGTTCCCTCGGCCGTCAAATGATTTGATAGAGAGTCCATTGAAATCACGTACGCGGGGCAGGGCTATAGATACAAGTCTTTCCAGGAACTCGTACATCATCCATTTTCTAAGGGTAACGCGGCATCCGACGGGATCTCCGACTCTGAGCTTGAAATTAGAGATGGCCTTTTTTGCGCGTGTGATTACAGCCTTCTGACCGGAAATAGTTGTCAGATCATCTACGGCATGTTCCAGAGATGCTTTCTCATCTTTCGCATTCCCGATGCCGATGTTCAAAGATATTTTCTCCAAACACGGCACTTCAAGATTGTTTTTCAGATGCAATTTCTTTTTTAGAGCAGGCACAATGTCATTCTGATATCCTCGGAAGAGGTTAGGTACATACCCATTTGTAGAAGAGGCAGACGGCTTCTTTTTCTTAGGAACAGCCTTCTTTGCTGTGCCAGCTTTCTTTGCCTTTACACTACTCTTTTTCTTTTCTTCTGCCAAATCGTCCTCTTAAGAATCTATATCATCACCAGTTTTAAGAGAGTACCTAACCTTGCGACCCGTTTCTAGAAAACGGAGTCCCACCCGGGTCCTCTGCCCGCCAGCCACCAGCATAACGTTAGAGACATGAATGGGTGCCTCCCGCTCGACAATTCCACCTTGAGGATTGTTCTGCGAGGGACGGGTATGTCGCTTTATGAAATTAATACCTTCAACAACGATTTTATCAGTTGTGGGATAAGATTGCAGAACTTTACCCTTTTTCCCTCGGTCATCACCGGAGATCACCTCAACAGTATCTCCCTTTCTAATATTCATTTATATCACCTCAGGCGCCATGGAAACAATTTTCATAAAGCCTTTTTCTCTTAATTCACGGGCTACGGGACCGAAAATCCGCGTTCCGCGTGGTTCCCCGGCACCGGTAAGCAGAACCGCCGCATTATCATCAAACCTGACATAAGAACCGTCTTTCCTTCCCACCTCTTTTCTCGTCCGAACAATGACAGCTCGCGACTTTTCACCCTTCTTCACCATACCACCAGGAATCGCCTGTTTAACAGTTACTACCACGATATCTCCCACACTTGCATAGCGCCGTCTTGTACCGCCCAAAACTTTGAAACAGAGTACTTCTCTTGCACCAGTATTGTCCGCGACTTTTAGTCTTGTTTCTGACTGAATCATAATCTGCTTTGTAACTCTTCAGGATTACTCTATTCTCCTGTTCCTTTCCGCACAATCTCAGATACTCGCCAATGTTTTGTCTTGCTCAAAGGCCGTGAGGAGATAATTCTCACCTGATCTCCAGGCTGGCACTCCTTATTCTCAACGTGAGCGCTGACTTTCTTCTTTTTCGTAATATATTTCTTGTAAACTGGATGCTGCACCCGTCTTGCTACTTCAACGAGCACTGTCTTTTGCATCTTATCACTAATCACAGTTCCTACTAAAACCTGTCTTTTACCTCTGTCGGTCATTCTTCTCTTCTATCCTTTAGCTTCTCTGATATCCAGTTCATATTCCCTCAGCGCTGTCTTGATCTGAGCAATCTCCCTTCTCAGATGGCGCAACCGAAGAGGATTTTCGAGTTGCTGTAACGCTTTCTGAAATCTAAGATTCTCCAGTTCATCATAGTCATCTGAGAGTCTCGATTTGAGCTCCTGTGTGGTCATTTCTTTCAATTCTTCACGTTTCATGGAACTACCTTCGATCGTCTTTAGATTGTCGCTTCACGGCGTCCGGCCAATTTAGTTTTCACGGGAAGTTTGAAACCTGCCAGACGAAATGCTTCGGCCGCAAGTTCCTTGTCAACGCCTTCCACTTCAAAAAGAATTCTACCCGGTTTGACAACAGCAACCCAGTGATCAGGAGCACCTTTTCCCTTGCCCATTCGCACTTCAGCCGGTTTCTGAGTAACAGATTTGTCCGGGAAAATCCTGATCCACATTCTTCCGTGCTTCCTGATTTTCCTCACAATCGCTACACGGGCGGCTTCTATCTGACGAGCCGTAACCCAACCCGGCTCCAAAGCTTTGAGCCCATAGCTGCCAAATGCAACATGGCTGCCCCGGTGTGCGAGTCCCCGCCGGTTTCCGCGATGCACCTTGCGCCATTTAACTTTGCGTGGCTCCAGCATCAGGTTGCGATCTCCCCATTACATATCCACACCTTGATTCCGATTATGCCGTAAGTAGTACGAGCCTCCGTAACTGCAAAATCGATATCCGCCCTGAGAGTCTGAAGAGGTACGCTCCCCTCATGAAACGTCTCACAGCGGGCAATCTCTGCACCACCCAGCCTGCCGGCAACCCGTATCCGGATACCGTCTGCTCCCATCCTCATAGTAGACTGAATAGACTTCTTGACAGCCCGCCGGTAGTTTATCTTCTTCATCAGCTGCTGTCCGATATTCTCTCCCACCAGTTTGGCATCCATCTCCGGCCGCTTGATTTCGGATACATTAACCTGCGTCTCATTACCCGTTAACGTTTTGATCTCTTCTTTCAATTTATCTACCTGCTCTCCCCCTTTGCCGATGACAATTCCCGGCCGGGAAGTATAGATAGTAACCGCCAGCTTTTTCGATGTTCGATTGATATCGACTTTTGATATGCCGGCATTTGGTAGCCGTTTAGCAATATATCCCCGTAATCTTATGTCTTCTTCCAGAAACTTCGGGAATTCCTTGTTCGCGAACCAATTGGAAGACCACGGCTTGTTGATGCCAAGCCTGAAACCTGTAGGATGTGTTTTTTGACCCATCTCTTTACTGTGCTAATCTTTTTGTGCTCAAAACAATGGTAAGATGACTCGATCTTTTACGCAGCCGCGATGCCCGTCCCATGGAAGCTGGCCGAAATCTCTTCATAGCTGGAGCCTCATCGACAAAAGCCTCCTTAATGACCAGATCATCCAGATCTGCTTCCTTACCTTCTTCCATCTGAAGAAAATTCGAAACCGCGGAGCGGATTGTTTTCTCGATTACTTCCGACGCCTTCTGAGGAGAGAAATGCAGATTGTTCAAAGCCGACTCCACATTCATATCCCTGACCGTCTCAAGCATCCGGCGCACTTTTCTGGGAGACTGACGTACAAAACGGGCTTTAGCTTTCGATTCCATCGTTACTACTTCCTGTCGCCTGAATGCGTCCTGAAGATACGCGTGGGAGCAAACTCACCGAGTCGGTGACCCACCATGTTTTCAGAAATAAAAACCGGCATGAATTGTTTACCGTTATGAACAGCCAGTGTATGTCCCACAAAATCGGGCGTTATCAGGCTGCTTCTGGCCCATGTCTTGATGACCTTCTTCTTTTTCCCCTTGCCCATCTCTTTGATCTTCTTGAGGAGCTTTTCGTCGACATGAGGACCTTTCTTAATAGAGCGAGCCATAACTACTTTCTCCTCTTCACAATATATCTGTCTGAAGACTTGTTTTTTTTACGTGTCTTGTATCCCTTAGTCGGTTTGCCCCACGGAGTCGACGGGTGGCGACCGCCCGATGATTTTCCTTCGCCTCCGCCCATGGGATGATCCACGGGATTCATGGCGACGCCTCTCACCTTCGGACGCCTACCCAGCCAGCGGTTTCTCCCGGCCTTGCCAATCTTAACCGTCTCGTGACTCTTGTTCCCCACTTCTCCAATCGTTGCCATACAAACATCATGTAACATTCTGATTTCGCCGGAAGGGAGTTTCAGTGTCACCATTCCGCTATCTTTTGCCATGATCTGGGCGCCGGTACCAGCACTCCTCACCAACTGTCCTCCCTTCCCGGCAACCAGCTCGATGTTGTGCACCATGAGTCCAGATGGAATGACTTTCAGTGGTAGACTGTTTCCGATTCTCAGAGGAGCCCTATCTCTTGATGAGATAATGGAATCACCTACTTTCAGCCCGTAAGGTGCAACAATATATCGCTTCTCACCATCAACATAGTGTAACAGTGCAATCCTGCCAGAACGATTAGGATCGTATTCAATCGTCGCCACCTTTGCGGGTATATCAAATTTGTCCCGCTTGAAGTCTATCACCCTGTAACGCCTCTTGTGTCCGCCACCTCTGCGGCGAGCTGTCAAACGACCGGCGTTATTCCTTCCACCACTCTTTTTGACCGGACGAACAAGGCTCTTTTCGGGCTTAGAGTGTGTGACCTCCTCGAAAGTCGAAACAGACTTAAAGCGCTGTCCGGGTGTTACAGGTTTCGATTTCTTAACAGGCATTTATCAACTCTCCGCTTCCATACCGTAAAGATCGATCGAGAATCCTTCATGAAGCGTAACTATCGCCTTTTTCCAATCTGAGCGCTTTCCTCTGGTTCGAATAACATGACCTCCGCTGCGAACAGTCATTTCTTTCCGCTTACCTTTGACGTTCTGTGTTCGGACAGCGGAAACTTTAACGTTGAATTTCTTCTCAACGGCTCTCTTGATACTAATCTTGTTGGCATTACGACTCACTTTAAAGGCGTATTTGTTCTCGCTCTCTTCCAGATGACTCATTTTTTCAGTCAATATAGGACTCTGAATAATCTGACTTTCGGTGTTCATTTCAGTTGACCGCGAGTTGTTCACTCAGTTTCTTGATGCCGGCTTTGTCAAATACAACTGCTTCACAATCCAAGAGATCATAGGTAGACACATCAGTGGCTGGAATCAGAAAGACATTCGGCAGGTTTCTCGCCGAAAGAGACAGATTCTTCTCAATCTCACCAACAAGTACAGTAATCTTCTTCCCACCTAAACCAAGATCTTGTAAGAGCTTGCGGAAATCTTTGGTCCTCGGCGCATCAATTGTCATTTCATCAACGACGTAGACAGCTTTATCCTGTACCCTTTGAGATAGAGCACTCCTCCGGGCAAGCTTTTTCATTTTTTTGGGAAGTCTATCCTTGTAATCACGAGGTTTCGGGCCGAAGACGACACCACCGCCGCGCCAGATAGGAGATCGAATGGTACCGGCACGCGCTACGCCCCGTCCCTTCTGCCGCCAAGGCTTGCGGCCACCGCCGCGGACTTCTGAGCGTGTTTTCGTAGAGTGTGTCCCCTGTCGTGAATTGGTCATTTCGGCTACTACCGCTCGATGAATGACATCCTCATTCGGTTCAATCTTGAACACTGAGTCATCCACCCTGACCTTGGATGTCTCTTCACCTTTTACGTTATATACAGGAATATTCATTTCACTTAGTCACTATAACAATTCCGTTTCGGCCACCGGGAACCGCACCTTTTATAAAGAGGTTGTTGTTATCACTATCCACTTTGACTACTTCAAGATTATCTACCAGCGTGGTTCTGTTCCCGTGGCGGCCGGGCATTTTTGTCCCGGGCCAGACACGCGACGGATCCGACGCCTGCCCGATTGAACCGGGGGCGCGCAAACGATCTGACTGACCATGCGTTTTTGGACCACCGCCAAACCCGTACCGTTTCACAACGCCTGTGAATCCTTTACCCTTCGAGACACCTTTGATCTGAACATAGTCCCCATCCTTAAACATATCCACACTATACTCATCACCTGTTTTTGGACTACGGCCCCGATCAATAGCAAATTCAGCCAAGTAGCGTTTCGGTGATACGCCAGCCTTCTTGAAGTGTCCCGCCTGAGACCGATTCGTCTTCACCTCTTTCTTGTCTTCAAAACCAAGCTGGACAGCTACGTAACCATCTGACTCCTCTGTTTTTACCTGAGTCACTACACACGGACCAGCCTCGATAACGGTGACAGGAACGCTTCGTCCATCCTTATCGAACAGTCGGGTCATCCCCATTTTTTTTCCGATCAGACCTGTCATCGCTAAGCCTTTATCTCGATATCGACACCGGCTGAAAGATCAAGTTTCATCAGCGCATCTACAGTCTTAGGAGAAGCATTCAGAATCTCGATGAGACGTTTGTGTATTTTTGTCTGAAACTGTTCACGAGACTTTTTGTTGACATGCGGAGAGCGAAGGACTGTGTAAATAGTTCGCTTCGTTGGTAGAGGTATAGGCCCCGACACAACAGCGCCGGTAGATTTCACCGTCTTCACGATCTTCTCCGTAGATTTATCTATAAGATTGTGATCGTATGCCTTAAGCCTAATCCGTATGGACTGTGCAGCCAACTCAGCTCTCCCTACTCAACAATTTCAGTCACCACGCCAGCGCCTACCGTGCGACCACCCTCACGAATGGCAAACCGCAACTCCTTCGCCATCGCTATTGGCGCTATCAATGACACATCTATCGTTACATTATCTCCCGGCATTACCATCTC
>JASLRT010000013.1 GCA_030743815.1 Candidatus Neomarinimicrobiota bacterium
CAGGTTCGCCACTGTTCCGTGAACTGACCCTACGAAAGTGATAACACCGCCGAGGTGGCGCTCAGTGATAAGCCGCTTCACCTTCTGAAACCTGCCGGCATCATTTCGGTAAAAGTCACCGGTATACCTCACCATGAACATCTGTCCGACTTTCTCTTCCAAGGATAGATCTGCCAGCTTTAACGGCGCCAGATCTTCCGGTCCCATCGATGGCATTTGGGCACAGCCGGTCATATAACCGGCCATCAGGATTACGACACCGTGGAGAATCTTACCCTTCCACATAAATTCTCCTTGTTCGCCCCCCGATGGCGGTCATCAGCACGTAGGTGGTAAGGTCAGTCTTCTGGGCGATCTCCTCCAGTGGGATTCGATTCTTGCCGTCGTCCCCGAAAATGAGTACATGGTCGCCCATTGCCGGTTTATCATCGCCAAAGTTGACCATGAACTGATCCATGCAGACACGCCCCGCTATGCGATAGTTACTCCCTTTGTATCCGACATAACCTTCCCTGAACCAGTTACGCGGCATTCCATCAGCGAAACCTGTCTGTACCACAGCAATGTAAGCGTCACTGTCGGGGGCGTACACAGATCCATAACTGACAGGCGTGCCGGCCTGCACACGCTTGAGCTGCACGACGGGTCCCGTAAAGTTCATGGCAGGCTCGAGATCAATCGATTCAGAGGTCTCATCGGATGGATAGGCACCGTAGAGAATCATCCCGACACGCACCAGGTTGAAGTACGATTGGTGCATATCCAGCACACTGCCGCTGTTGGAAATATGGCAATACTTAAGATCGAGGCCGATTTCTTCGGCGAGGCCCACAGTTTGCGCGAATCGCTCTGTCTGAAGGTCAGCATAGCTCTTATCGCCTTCATCGGAGGTAGCATAGTGGGAATAGATCCCTTCCAGATGTATTTCAGGATGGTTCTTCAGCTCGTCCAGTATCTTCTCCACCTCGTCCATCAAGACACCGAGGCGCGTCATACCTGTATCTACCTTAAGGTGAACTTTGGGACACGCCCCTTTTTCCGCTGCAAAATCTGAGAGCATTTTTATCTGATCATGCCATGACATATTCACGGTTATATTATTTTCCACAGCTAATTCGAGAACATCTCCGTTCAGACATTCGAAGGTCAGGATTTCCCCTCCGATACCTGCTCTCCTGAGCTCCAGCGCCTCGCCCATGGTGAAGACGCCGAAGAAATCAGCGCCGGCTTCTTCCAGCGCCTGAGTCACCGGTACCGCCCCATGACCATAGCCGTCAGCTTTTACCACCGGCATTACCTGAGCGTCTCCCACCCGAGCATTCACCTTCTCATAATTGCGGATGAGCCTGTCCAGGTGAACTTCCGCTACAGGACTATACATGCTCAATGTCCAGTTGTGACCATTCATCAATATCGGTATCCATCAGTGCCAGCCCGCCGAAAACGGGAAGATGATCGTCAGTTACCCATTCCACGTCTGCATAACTTAACAGGAGGAATTCTTCAACCTGATCTCTATAAAACAGTGATTGTTTAATGAGTGAACCACAGCAACCGAGGGAGAGACTCTCGGCCTTCAGCCCCATCTTTTCAGATACCTCCTCCACCATCTCGGCGAGCTTCTCAGCGCCGTGAGATACCACTTGAGATGCAAGGAAATTCTCACTTTCAGCGATAGACAGAACAATGGGTGCGACAGCGGCCACGCTTGAGACCGTTCCCCGCAAGAGTGATACACTTTGCAGCACTTCCTCAAACTCTGTCTTGCCGAAGAACTCGCTTACAGCTTCCTTCAGTTCGACGACATCCTCGTCTGACGAGCGTTCATTGGTGATTAGCTGTGTCAAGATCGATTTGCCGAGCCAGTAGCCACTCCCTTCATCCCCCGCCGTAAAACCGACTCCTCCCGCTCTGTGAAGGCGACCTTCGCTATCGATACCGATGACGATGCTTCCAGTCCCGGCGATCAGTGTAATCCCGGGATTGCCACGCCAGATGGAGTGGTGTGCCAGTTCGGCATCACTGGTAAGATTAACGTCGCTGGCCGCAAAGGTCGTTTCCAGCATCGTCTCCAGAGCCGGCTTGTACTTACGGTTGCTGATACCGGCCATTCCCACTACGCATGCCTCAACATCAGCAGCATCACATGAAGCTCGAGAAAGAACTTGACCTATCAGATTCTCCAGATCCCGGATACCGTTCTGTCCATACACATTAGGATTGGTGCCGTTGCCAGTGACGATGAATCCTCTCCTGGCGATAGTGTCAAGTAGAAGAAGATCGGTCTTTGAACCGCCGCCATCGATGGAAAGAATCCATCGTTCATTTGCCATACCGCTCCTCAAGAAACTGCCTTAGTAAATCGAAACTCTCGAACTCTTCTGTACAACATCCGAGAATCCAAGAACTGACTTCATGGCACGGCATGCCGAGAACAGTATAGACGGGTATGCCTTGATGATAGGCCAGCGTAACCTCACCATGTGTTCCGCCACCTGCCAGGACATGCTCATCCCAGAAACAGACGACATAATCGGTCTCATTCAGCAGATAAGTCAGATCATTATCGATGATTCTCCGTACGACCTTCTTAAAGCGATCATAGTCATCTGTTTTCCACGATCGGAAGTTCTCCAGTTCTTCTTCTGTCAACAGTGTTTTCTCTACTTCGACGGGATTAAAGGAATCGTGCTGCAAAGTTTCTTTAAGCCAGAGACTCATCTCCTCCCGCCAACCCCCCCCACTGTCAGGTGCATTTTCGATAGCACCCGAAAGATAAACTATCATCGTATCATGACTCTCGTAAAGAGAAACATATTGAGCAGTTGCCATACGATAGCGATGAGCAGCGGAACCAGCCAGGTGATTAAAGTGAGGTGCATGCTGAATATAAGTTCCCGTCCCCCGTTTATCAGCATGGCAGTAGGTAGCAGTGCAAACACATTCTCGAGTGAGACCGGAAAAGACTCCAGCGGAATGATCCAGCCAGACGAGAAGATGATGGCCAAGAAGATGGTAAAGACACCAAAAAGGTGCAGGACAGAACTTTTGGTTACAAGAGCCAGGGTAAACGAAAGGTTCACAACCAGCAAAGCAAAGATTAGAATGAAGAACAGAAATCCAATCATAGGCAATATCGGAAGAAACAGCCCACTCAAAAACTGGAGAATAATGATAGCAATAAATGCCCTTATCAAAACCTCCGGTATCATGGCAAAGATCAGGGCTGAAGCTAGACCCGTGCTGGAGTTCGGCGTAGCCATGATGGACTCATAAAAACTTTCTGTGCGGCGATTTTCAAACAGATCTGAAAACAGGGGAAAATAAGACGATACCAGTACGACTACAAAGACAAGACCGGGCTGAACCCACGCTTCAAAAAGGATTCCCTCAATCACATTCTGCAAGATATTTTTAAGTCCGAAAACAATGGAGAGGTATACAACCACAGGTAGAAGGAGGGTCAGAGACAGCTCGGTCAGCCAGTGATGTACCAGGATCCAGAGTCGCCGACGGAAGAAGAGAGTCGTCAGTTTCATTCGTGAAGTCTCTCTCTTGAAGTCAATATCAGCGTTTCCAACCCGACTTTATCGGCACGGTAGTCCACCAATTCTGATTCAATGGCCATCCTGATTACGTCAAACAATACTTTTCTTTCGCGAGCATAGAAATCGAAGATTTCTCCAATCTTTGAGGGACTCACCAGCGTGGTCAGTTTTATCAGATTATCATACAGCTCATCAGGCAACAGTTCGAAGTGAATCTGGAAATGATGAAGTTCACCGGTATCTGACAACAGTTTGTCCAGCGTACCATCCAGAATCACTTTACCGCGATGCATTATGACTATTCGGTCGTGAATCCTCTCCGCCTCTTCAATATATTGAGTGGTAAATATGATAGTTTTATTCCCCTTCTTGCTCAGAAGATAGTTCCAGACAATATATCTTGATCGAATATCGAGAGACGACGTTGGCTCATCAAGTAGTAGAATCTCAGGATTGTGGATCAATGCCTTGATAAGCATGGCACGCTTCAGAAGTCCTCGCGACAGGCTCTCCGGAAAGTCATCCAGATATTCTGATATTTCAAAGGTATCTGCCAGCTTGCGTACCCGCCTTCTGATGTTATCTTTATCCAGATTATGCAACATGCCTTGAAAAATCAGGTTTTGCCTGATAGTAAGCTGGCAATCGAAATCGGGAGACTGCGGCATGTAACCCACCACAGTGCTGGTCTCGTTCTTGCGCATCCGAACATCAAGCCCGTTTACGAAAACGTTACCGAACTCCGGTTTTGCTATGCCGGCAATAACCTTCAACAGTGTACTCTTTCCAGCATCATTATCTCCCACTATGACGGTCATCGATCCCCGCTCAATCCCGAAAGATAGACCAGAGAGAATGGACCTGCTATTCAGGACCTTACCGATTTTTTTCAATGATACAGATGCTTCCATTTCTTACTTTCGAATTTCTATTTACTATCTGCGATAAGAGGACAAGTTCTAAGTCAGAGAAGTACGCCTCAATCGAAAACAGAAAACATTCAATAGTCAATGCCTAATGCGCTTCAAACCACGATTCGCCTATGCCCCAATCTACGACCACAGGCACATCCAATGCCAGCGCTGCCTCCATCTCCTGAACTACCATCTCCCGCACACGATCCAATTCTTTCTGTGGTACCTCAAACAGTAGTTCATCGTGGATCTGAAGAATCATCCTGCTCTCGAAGTTCTCACTCTTCAATCGTTGATGAATCTTGATCATCGCCAATTTGATCATCTCCGCCGCGGTTCCCTGAATCGGCATATTGATTGTGGCTCTCTCGGCGGCGCTTCTGACCCTCTGATTGGCATCGTCGATATCGTAGCAATAGCGCCGGCGGCCAAGCATGGTCTGAACATACTTCTCCTTACGTGCAAAATCGAGTGTTGCATCAATAAAGTCTCTGATACCGGCATAACGCGCAAAATAGGCCTCAATAACCTTACGCGACTCGTCCAACGGGATGCCCAATTCCTGCGACATCCTGAACGGCCCGGCGCCGTACATGACACCAAAATTCACTACCTTCGCCGTGCGACGCATTTCCTGCAGTACATCCTTTACCTCTACACCGAAGATGTTGCCGGCGGTATGGGCGTGAATATCCTCCCCTTTCGCGAAGGCTTCCTTCAGGGTTTCATCGCCACTCAAATGTGCCATGA
The DNA here is from genome assembly GCA_030743815.1 of Candidatus Neomarinimicrobiota bacterium. Lineage (NCBI taxonomy): Bacteria > Pseudomonadati > Fidelibacterota > Fidelibacterota bacterium. Next base: position 5,213 of record JASLRT010000013.1, read on the forward strand.
TACGCAGTTCTATCTGGGAATAATCAGCCGAAAGAATGACCCACCCTTCCTCCTGAGGTCTGAACGCCTTGCGGATTTCACGACCCTCTTCAGCCCGGATGGGGATGTTTTGGAAGTTGGGATTGCTGCTGGCGAGGCGTCCGGTAGCCGCCACTGTCTGACTGAAGGAGGAATGGATGCGGCCGGTGTCAGTATGGATCAGCTTCGGGATGGCATCAACGTAAGTTGACTTGAGCTTCTGGAACTTGCGGTACTCCAGAATCTTCGCTGGCAGAGGGTGATGGCTCTCGAGCGCCCCTAATACATTAACGTTTGTGGAACGGCGGCGGATCTGCGGCAACTTCAGCGTATCAAAAAGGATTACAGCCAGCTGCTGAGGAGAGTTCAGATTGAAGCTGGTACCGGCAACGGCGTATATCTCTCTCGTGAAGGTATCGAGCTTCTTTTCCATCCACACGGACATCTCCTTCATCATGACTTCGTCCACGTAGACGCCGTTATATTCCATCTGCAATAGCACCGGGATCAGCGGCGCTTCAACCTTACTGTAGAATTCAGAAAGATCTGACTCTTCAAGTTTTTCTTTCAGGATGGGAACGAGCTGACGGCAGACGTCTGCATCTTCAGCGGCGTAGAAAGAAACCTTATCCAACTCTACCTGATCCATGGTGAGCTGATTCTTGCCTTTGCCGATGAGATCGGTGATCGGCTGCATGTGGTAGTGCAGGTGCTCCTGGCTCAAGTAGTCAAGCTTGTAGGAACGGGCTTCAGGCTTCAGCAGGTGAGCGGCCAGCATAGTGTCGCACTCCACTCCGTGCACATCAATGCCGTGACGCTTCAGAATAAGCATATCATATTTGACATTCTGACCACACTTGGCCAGCGATGAATCCTCAAACAGCGGTTGCAGCAGTTTCAGCACAGCTTTGAGATCGTCGCCTTTGCCGGCGAAGAGCGGCTTCCTCTTCTCCGGAAACAGAATCGGGACGTACCACCCACAATTATCTCTTACGGAAAAACTGACCCCGACAATCTCCGCCCGCATAGGATCGGTGCTGGTCGATTCTATATCCATAGCGATTAGATCGGCTGATTCTAGAGATGCTATCATCTTTTTCAGGTCGTTCATCGAATTCACGGTTGTATAGTCTTTCGCGATTTCGCTGACCTCAGCAGCGACCCCCTCTCCCCGGAACGCATTCAGCTGTCCCTGGAGGCGGAAAAACTCCAGATCGTGAAAGATTGCCACCATGGCTTCAAAGTCAAAATCTCTGCGTTCAAGATCATCTATTGTCACTTCAAGGGGTACGTCTGTCCTGATGGTCACAAGCTCTTTTGAAAGTCTTGCTACATCCTCTCCATTGATGAGTCCTTCCCTGGCGCGCTTGTTCTGCACCTCATGAGCGTGCTCAAGAACGGAATCGAAACTGCCGTACTGCTGCAGAAGTTTCAAAGCTGTCTTCTCCCCCACGCCCGGAACGCCGGGAACATTATCGGATGAATCGCCCATAAGCCCGAAGAGATCGGTAATCTTTCCGGGTTCTACACCCCATTTGTCCTTCACTCTTTCGCCATCGATAACAGCGGTAGTATCGCTCTGGCGTCCTGGACTATACATGAATACTGAATCATTCACCAGTTGCATAAAGTCTTTATCACCGCTGACAATGTATGCATGCAGGCCGGCTTCTTTCGCCCGAACTGCCAACGCTCCTATAACATCGTCTGCCTCGTAACCACCCACTTCGAGCCGTGGAAGCTTCATCGCTTCAGTAAGTTTCCAGAGATCCGGGAGTTGAGCTCGAAGTTCGTCAGGCATCTTTTCGCGAGTGGCCTTGTATTGCGGATACATTTCATGACGGAAAGTCTTCTCCTTGCCATCAAACACGATGACGATATGATCGGGATCCTCATCCCGAAGTAGTTTGAACATGGAGTTGATGAATCCGAACAAGGCGCTGGTGTGACGGCCATCTGAGGTAATGAGCGGATTGCGGATCATTGCAAAGTGAGCGCGATACACTAAAGCATAGCCGTCTATAAGGAAGAGACGTTTTTTCGACGAAGGATCCACGGCGGAAGTTATGACGGCAGACTTGGTGACTTCAATTGAATTCTCCCTTCTCCCTAACAAACTGAACCTGTCCAAAATGATTGCTTTGTACCGGTGTTTCCTCTGTCGTTCATGCCGGGATAAGTGTGAAATTCTTCGTGAGGGAAAACTGAGTTCGGAAAGAGCAGTCATTGGCTACACGCGAAATGGTGCGTACATTATCTTTCAAGAGGGCACCAAAGGTACTCTTGAGGTTGGAAAGGTAGCTGACTTTGCGGTTCTCTCTCAAAACTTGTTTGAGCTGTCAGATCAGTCTATCAGAGACGTTACAGTTAATCAGACGTTTGTAGTAGAGGACGAGCTTGTTTATGATCAGGCAAGGCCTGATCAGGACTTTGAATAGACCGAAACCTGAAAGGATTGCACTGTTCCAACTGACAGTTCTATTCTTCGGGCTACAGACGTTCATCTCGGGAGATCTAAGAATGAAGAGTCACGAAAAGGCCACCTTCGGCGCCGGATGTTTCTGGTGTGTGGAAGCGATCTACCAACGGATCGATGGCGTGGTGGATATCGAAGTCGGCTATGCCGGCGGGACGGTTCCACACCCGACTTATGAACAGGTGTGTACAGGAACAACCGGTCACGCCGAAACTGCCCAAATCACGTTTGACGCCCGCAAGGTTACGTATGAAGAAATCCTCGAAGTCTTCTGGCGGGCTCACGATCCGACAACCCTCAACCGGCAAGGTAACGACATCGGAACGCAGTACAGGTCAGCTATATTCTACCACGACTCCGAACAGAAGGTGAAAGCTGAGAAATCAAAAGCTGAACAGTCAAAATCGGGCAAGTACGGTGACAAGATCGTGACAAAGATTGTGTCACTCACGGAATTCTATGAGGCTGAGAACTATCATCAGGACTATTTTGAGAACAATCCGGAGGCATCTTACTGTCGTCTCGCAATCGAACCAAAGCTGAAGAAACTGAAACTCAAATGAACTCCCGCAAATCTCCGGGAATAACCTCTCTGAGCTGGGGCCAGATGGAAGTGGCACACCATGGTGTTTTCAAGGATATCAAGGCATATCCCGGAGGTGTGCGTGCGTGGGACTGGAACGAGACCGGAACGCGCCATTCACCGGGGATTCAGCCCGCCGATGTGGAAGAACTCGTTAACAACAGCGCCGAAGTGATCGTCCTCTCCAGAGGGATGCTCAAGCGCCTGAAGGTCTGTCCCGAAACGCTGACCATGCTGGAAGAAAAAGGGATAACCTGCCACGTCCTCCCCACTGAGGAAGCAGTCGACCTGTACAACGATCTTTCTGCGGAAAAGCGGGTGGGCGGCCTGTTCCACTCAACCTGCTGAGACAGCCTCCCCCACAGAGTGGCCCCGCTCTGATCTCTGGCATCGGAACCAAATTCGATACCGCCGAGAATCTTCTACAGTGAGTAGCTGACTGTCAGACTGTAGCTACGGGTCGCCCCGGGCCAGTAGTAGGCCCAGTAGCCGTCCCACTCGTAACCGTAACCAAATGTAGCGTAGAGAACATCGAAGACGTTGTTGATCTTTGCCGAAAGTTCGGCATCTCCAAACCGGTACCTGGCACCAGCATTCACCAGCGTGAAAGGATCGATGACTCCCTGCCGCGTATTCTCGTTATCAATGTACTGCTTCCCCACATAACGCACATCCGAAAACAGTATCAGATTCTCTAACGGCTGGAGCAGGACCGATGCGTTTAACAGCCGGTCCGGGACGTTGGGAAGCAAATTTCCATCATAGTCACCTGAGTTAAGTGTATTTTGAGCCACAGTGCCATTCAAGCTCAAGGTAAGGTGTGAACTAATCCGATAAGCGGCCTCAAATTCAACTCCCTGATGAACGGTTCCGTCGGCGGCGTAGTAGTCGTACTCGCCTTCCTGCTCAACGTCGATGTTCTTCAGCTGCTCATTGGCGTAGGTGATGCGGTACAGATTGACCGTCCCGGACAGCGCGCCCGCGGAAAGATTTGCTCCGAGTTCAATGTCATCGACACCTTCCGCCGCCGCCATGACAGGATTGCTCCAGACGTCGTCGGCCTCAATGATCTGGCTGTCGGCCGGCTCCTTCTGCGATTTTCCGTAGTTACCGAAAACGGCAAGCTGATCCGTTACCGCGAATACAAAGCCGGCCCGGGGATTGATAAAACCCCAGTCCGCCGAAAGCTGGTGCCCAGCGGCGTGGCCGATCATCTTCTGATCGAGCTCCCACTGGTGGCCCTGAAGCTGAATATCTGCTATCAGCTTAAGTCGATCATTCATGGAATAGACGATATGGGCAAAGGCACTAAAGGACCGTTTCGTGCCGATATACTGGTAATATTTATACCACTCTTCTCCAAATCTAGTCACAAGGACCGCATTCGAGAAATTAGTGACTTCTCCGAAATGATCGCCTGAGTAAAATCGGATCTCGCTGCCCAGATCAAACCGAAGTGGACCGGTCATCCACGTTACAGTCGGCACGATGCCGTAGTACCGATTCACGATCCATTTCCTTCTCAGGAGGTCTGTCTCCATCCCCAGCTCCTCCACGTCCGAATAGTGATCATCCACGTCGAGGTTATACGAGTAGAAGTCGCGGCCGCTTTTAAATACCTCATAGTAGCCGGAACCGAGTACCAGATAGCCTACATTATGGAAATACATCCCCGGCTTGATCTGGTAGCTCGTGTTGAGGGAGTAGATTTGCTGCAAAAAGTCGTCCGTGTACGACTTGTATCCTGCCCGGCGCAGTGTGCGGTCGCTGATATCCGCCGCGGCAATACCGTCCCAGTTCAGGTCGGTATTCTCGTAGCCTATATTGGCGCGAAACTGATTAGTTATTTTCTCGCCGCGATGCTCAAGCCCCACGAACACGGAACGCTGCAAACTTTCGTGGTATTCCCGGTAGCCGTCAGACTCAATTTGACTAACACGGGCGGTCAAGCTGAGGTTGTTACCCAGCATTCTCCCGGAATTTACTTTGGCTCGGTACTTGATTGTGTTGAAAGAACCTCCCGTCACCGACGCACTCAACTCTTTCTGGTCGGAAGCGATCTGTGTCAGAACGTTGATGGAGCCGCCAAAGGCAGCTGAACCGTAAAGCGAGTTACCAATCCCCCGCTGAATCTGGACATCTTTGGCGTCAGACAGGATATCCCCATGGTCCACCCAGTAGACCTGATGACTCTCATTGTCGTTGAGCGGCACATTATCGAGCATTACTGAGATACGGCTCTGATCGAACCCTCGGATGGATACGTAGGAATAGCCGGTACCGTTGCCGCTCTCGCTGTAGGCGTAGACCCCCGGCTCTCTGGCCAGAGTCATGGGGACGTCTTCAACTGTGTAGCGCTGACTGATCTCCTCCGGAGTTAACGTGGAAAATGCTACGGGGGTAACTCCCGCCACCGCCCGGTTGGCCAGCACTACTATCTCTTCCCCCCTTAGAACGGTGCGTACCAGTTCCACTGTGATCTGCTTTCCAGAAGGAGTAACTGTAGCCGGTTCATAGCCGATGAAGGAGATGGTGACCACCTCCCCTTTCGGTATCTCTATCGTAAAGGAGCCTTCATTATCGGTGGTCGTGCCTATCTCTCCACTGATCACATTTGCCCCGGCAATAGGTCTGCCGATTTCGGTATCAACTACCTGTCCCGAAAAAGTGATGGTATTTTGTGCAGTGACACTAAATATCAGAATCAGGAAAATAAAAATCCCCTTCAGTCTGAAGAGGAAATCGCTTGATTGTTTCATTTCATGCCTCCCTTCGCTGGCATTATCCAGATCAGGTTCCAAGGGTTTGTTCTCAGCCTTCCCTCTGGCTCCAGGAAAGCACCCCTGTAATCAGGAACAATCTACCCCCTTTCTTCCATTTGATCAACCTATACGTCAATTTGGAGTTACAATTCAGTTATGATAGGGAAATAGTGGCACAAGTGGGTTCACCTTGCGGAAATTATATTGGTGCCAATACTGCTGCAAAGCGAAATTGAACGGGGCCCCTGATATGACGGTCAATGAAGATTGGGCAAGAAGAATTATCCGCAGACTGGATCCGCACTTCAGACAACGTTGGGAAGCGTATGACGATCTTCTCACCGCTCATTTGACAGAGAAGTCGAAATGGCTTGACATCGGTTGCGGCCGCAACGAGGCCGTCTTCAGATTTGGAAACCGGGGCCGGCTGGCAATAGGATTAGATATTCAGATAGCAGAAAACCGTCATCCGGTACCTTTCCTTCAAGCCGATATGCAACATCTCCCTTTCCGCAGTGACTCTTTCGATCTCATCACACTGCGCTTTGTGGTAGAACACCTTCCTGATACTGAGACTGGCTTCGCTGACATTGAACGCGTGCTGAAACAGAATGGTAAAGTTATCGTTATTACAACGAATGTGTGGAGTCCGTTCGTCGCTTTCGCCCGTCTATTACCTTATAGGTTGAAGCAAAAAATGTTACGCTCACTTTACAAGGTAGAAGAGGAGGATATCCTTCCCACCTATTATCGCTTCAACTCGGCTTCCCAAATGCGACGCGGCGTAAAAGGTTTGAGGTTGATTGAGTTGGACTACGTTCAGGGTGCGACCTATGACAGACGATACCTTTTCCTGCTGTTTTTCTTCTGGCATTTGATATCTAAACGGGGACCCTTGAAACCCTTTAGAGACAATCTTCTATCAGTTTTTGAGAAAAAATAGCATCTGCTTGCATTCTTGATGACACCCGCTCTATTTTCACGTCACCAATCTGGGAGCCTCACATGACAGATCGATCCACTCCATTTCCCGAAATCACCTTTAAGGCTGTCGTGCTTGGCATTATTCTATCGGCTGTGCTGGCAGGTGCGAATGCCTACCTTGGCTTGTTTGCTGGTATGACAGTTTCAGCCTCTATCCCCGCCGCCGTAATTTCAATGGGAGTTCTCAGTCTCTTTCGGAAATCCAACATTCTTGAGAACAACATTGTTCAGACGGCTGCCTCGGCTGGTGAATCGCTGGCGGCAGGAGTGATTTTTACTATTCCGGCCCTTGTACTCATGGGCTACTGGACAGAATTCAACTATGTTGAAGTGGCAAAGATCTCCGCCATCGGCGGACTCATCGGTGTTCTCTTCACCGTTCCGTTGCGGCGGGCGCTAATCCTCGAAGCAAAGCTGCGTTATCCAGAAGGTATCGCCACGGCAGAAGTGCTGAAAGCTGGTGAGGCAGCTAAAGAGAAGACGACAGCTGACGCCTCAGAGGGAATCAGACTCATCGGGCTTGCGGGTCTGGCAGGCGGCCTGATGAAGATTGCGCAACAGGGATTCTCCATGTGGCACGCTGCTGTGGAGGGGGCAAGATCGGTAGGCGGAGCCATTTTCGGCATCGGCTCTGACCTTTCACCCGCGCTTATATCTGTCGGCTACATCGTTGGACGCAACATCTCGATCCTCGTCTTCTCAGGCGGACTCATTTCGTGGGCGATTGCCATTCCCATCTATTCAACCATTTACGGCTTTGAGGGAGATCCAATGGATGCCGCCTGGCAGATCTGGAACTCTCAGATCCGTTATCTGGGTGTGGGCGCCATGGTGGTGGGAGGCATATGGTCTCTTCTCAAGCTAATGAAGCCCCTTGCGCAAGGAGTGAAGGCGAGTCTAGATGCCGTCAGGCACGCTCAATCAGGCGCATCCGTCCGGCGCGAGGAACGAGATTTTCCCATCAACTACGTCGGCTTCGGCCTGCTAGTACTGCTAGTACCGGTCTTCTTTCTTTATATAGGTATACTCGAATCGGCCAATATCGCAGCTCTACTTTCTATCGTCATGATGATTTTCGGCTTCCTCTTTTCAGCTGTGGCTGCGTACATGGCAGGGGTGGTCGGTTCCTCTAACAATCCCATCTCCGGCGTAACGATTGCAACCATCCTCTTTGCTTCCCTCCTGTTGCTGGCACTCCTCGGGTCGACTTCCACTACCGGAGCAGCTGGAGCCATCCTTGTAGGTGCAGTTGTCTGTTGCGCAGCGGCTATCGGAGGTGACAATCTCCAGGATCTGAAAACGGGTAATATTGTAGGCGCTACACCGTGGAAACAGCAGCTGATGCAGTGTGTCGGAGTCCTCGCAGCTGCCGTCGTTCTCGGGCTAGTACTGGACATTCTGCATACCGCTTATGTCATCGGCTCTCCCACCCTGTCGGCGCCACAAGCAACGCTCATGAAATCGGTAGCCAACGGAGTCTTCACCGGTAATTTGCCGTGGAATATGGTCGCGTTTGGCGCCGTTATTGGCGTCTTTATTATTCTTATCGATCTTCGCCAGGAGAGCAAAGGCTCCGACTTCCGCGTTCCCGTCCTTGCCGTAGCGGTTGGAATCTATCTGCCCATCGAACTGTCGGTACCGATTTTTGTTGGCGGAATGATCGCCCATATGGGTAACAGATCAGGTGCTAGTGAGTCTGCCAAGAAGAAAGGTCTCCTTATGGCTTCCGGTCTCATTACTGGAGAAGCGCTCATGGGAATCCTCGTCGCTGTGCCAATCTTCATAACTGCCGATAAGGACTGGTGGCCCACCGTTGAAGGATTTTCTCTCCTTGGTCCTGTCCTCTTCCTAGCCGTAATCTATTGGATTTATCGCACGGTGACTCGGAATTAGATGAAGATATCACGAGATATACTACACTCACTGCCCAAGGTTGAGCTTCATTGTCATCTCGACGGTTCACTTCGGGTTGAGTCCATGATCAACCAGGCGCAAAAAGACAAGGTTGAGCTCCCGGTTACCGATCCCGAAGAACTGCACAAGATCCTTGCCATCGGCAAAAGACGATGTACACTGGAGGAATATATCGACAGGTTTGAGCTGACTCTCAGCACATTGCAGACTC
>JASLRT010000014.1 GCA_030743815.1 Candidatus Neomarinimicrobiota bacterium
ATTGTCAATAGAGTCAAACGTGCGGATCTCACTCAAACCACGCTTCGACAATAAAAGCGTCATCGCCGCCGTCAACGTCGTCTTGCCGTGATCCACATGTCCAATCGTACCTACGTTTATGTGAGGCTTCGTTCGCTCAAATTTCTCCTTTGCCATAACCTGTTCTCCTTGATTACTGCATGTCGATTACAGAGCCTACGACCGGGCTTGAACCGGTGACCTCGTCCTTACCAAGGACGTGCTCTACCGACTGAGCTACGTAGGCATCCAAAGAAATTTTAGACCAAGGGGCATTGAAAGTAGTTTTTTGCGTGTGATTTCCATAAACCCGTTCTGAGCGGCGGACGGGGCTCGAACCCGCGACCCTCAGCTTGGAAGGCTGATGCTCTACCAACTGAGCTACCACCGCATTCTTATCACCCACCACTGTGCCTCTTATCTTCTGGATGCGTACGGTTCTTGTGGGGAGAGATGGATTTGAACCACCGTAGGCTTGCGCCGCCAGATTTACAGTCTGGTGCATTTGACCGCTCTGCCATCTCCCCCAGTTTTCATGAGGATGTGAAATACCCAAGGTAACCATAAACTTGATGTTTTGTTTTCTTCTGCGTTTTTTCTAGGGTCAAAAACCCTTTTTCAAATTCTCTCGGGGCGGGAGCCCTGTACCGCTACTTTTATTCTTATAATGTGTTGCCTGAGGGAAGTCTCTCCAGCTGGCTGTCGGGCAACGTCCCTTCGACTCATAGATCATCCCGATATGCCATCGAGCCACCGGAGGGACTTGAACCCCCGACCGGCTGATTACAAATCAGCTGCTCTACCATCTGAGCTACGGTGGCATGTCGGGATCTTTTCCCAAGCCGAGGCTGAAATCCAACACCGGCAAGGCGGGACTTCGTCACCTGAGTTACACCTTGGACAAAACTCGAGACTTCAAAACCTCCGTGGCACACATTTTGCATAGCCTTGAAATTTAGAGACGATTTTAATATATGTCAAATTATTTCAGCTAAAAAATAAAGAAAAATAATAGTGAGAAATATAGAGTATTTATAACCATTTACACGACAGCGCAATATAACCTCATCTAACTTCACCCGATATCCGCTTCACCACAGTACCGGAAGGAGTGTCCTCAAGCTGCAGACCTTTCTTAAGAAAATAGTGGCGAATTTCATCAGATCGTGCCCAATCCTTACTATCCCTTGCCGCCTCTCTCTCTTCAATAAGCGTCAAATCTTCCTGAGACAATTCGACTTCATCTTCTGACGTTACACCGATAACCGAATCGATTTTACTCAGAATGGAGAGAATATGGCTGGCTTCTTCTTTCTTCAGTTTCCCATCGTCAATTCTTCTATTCTCTTCCCTGACCCAGTTGAAGACAAATCCCATCGCCTCAGCTATATTTAAATCCTTATTCATAGCGCTTGTGAATTCTTCCAGTACATTCGAACTATCTGGCGTCAATTCACCGGATTGTATTTCCGCAATCCCTTCCAATCTCCGTTTAAAATCCTGAAGCCTCAGCACTGAATTGTCAGCAGCTGCCAGATGTTCCTCTGTAAGATTGATCTTCTGACGGTAGTGCGAAGAAATGAGAAGATAGCGAATGGCGAGAGGGTTGTACCCCTTCTTCAGCAATGCAGGCAACGTATAGTAATTACCCAGCGATTTGCTCATCTTTGTGCCGTCTACAATAAGATGTTCACAGTGTACCCAACAGTTTGCAAACCTTCCCCCTGTGGCACAAATACTCTGCGCTATTTCATTCTCGTGATGGGGAAAGATGAGATCGACACCGCCGCAATGAATGTCGAATTCTTCTCCGAGATATTGCATCGACATGGCGGAACATTCCACATGCCAACCGGGGCGTCCCCTTCCCCAGGGGGCATCCCACGAAACTTCTCCATCCTCAGGTTTCCACCCTTTCCAGAGGGCAAAATCGTTGATATTCTCTTTGTCGTATTCGTCGTCTGCCACACGTTGCGTCGAAGTGAGCGATTGGGTGTCAATTCGAGACAAACGCCCGTACTCAGGGTACGATGACAGTTTGAAGAAAACTGAGCCGTCATCAGTAGCATATGCGTGTCCTCGATCCATAAGGGATGAAATGAGATCGATAATATGAGGAATATGTTGTGTTGCAGCAGGGTATTCATCCGCCTCCAAAATGCCAAGTGTGCTGACGTCTTCCATGAACGCCGCCCGGTACCTTTCCGTAAATTGCACTAAGGTTTCATTTTCCTCGGCGCATTTTGCGATAATTTTGTCATCCACATCAGTAAGATTCATAACGTGGAGAACACGGTAACCGATAAAGCGAAGATATCGCTTCAGAAGGTCAAAAAAGAGGAACGATCGACAGTTGCCAATATGGGCGAAATCGTACAGCGTAGGACCGCACGTATACAGTCGTACCGTATCTCCCTCAATAGGCTTGAACTCCTCAACTCGTCTGGTGAACGTATTATGGAGACGAAGACCCATCTTCACTTCACAGGTTTTATCATATTGGAATCGATCTTGACGGAGATAGCTTGCTGGATCCCATCAACATGAAGTACAAAACGTTGGTCAGTATCTTTCCTTGAAAGGGTACCTCTGACACCCCGCAGCGGGCCGCCAATGACTTCCACCTCCTCCCCTATATCAAAAAAGTCGTGCGGATCAGGAATGAAACCACCCTCAAGTATCTGCCGCACCGCCTCTACCTGTTCAGACGGTACAATAGCGTATTCGCCCTTAAACTTTACGATATGGTGGACGCCGATCGTCTGCAATACGTAAAGAGCGTGGTTGAGGGGGATATGAACAAAAAGGTAACTGTTAAATAACGGCATCCAGACCCACTTCTTGCGATCCTTCCAGAACCGCAACTTCTTGACGAGAGGTAGATAGGTCTTTATCCCTTTCTCTCTAAGTTGCTCATCAGCCGTTTTTTCGTGGCGAGGCTTAGTATAGACGGCAAGCCATACTTCCTCCACTCCATTCTCATTCATTGCAAGGCAAGATCGATAATAGTTTTTATTACTTTCTCAAAAGAAACACCCGCTTGCTTTGCCGCCTTGGGAACAAGGCTTGTACCGGTAAGTCCGGGCAATGTATTTACTTCAAGACAGTAGTATTCGTTTTCCGGATTGAGCCGAAAATCGACACGGCAATAATGACGACAACCGATGAGATCAGCGATCTTTTTGGATGCGTTGACAATTAACTCAACCAGGGAAGAAGGTAAATCAGCCGGACAGATATAGTCAGACATTCCTGCTGTGTACTTACATTTGTAATCGTAGAATTCGTGGGAAGGTTTAATCTCGATAACAGGTAGAGCATCCCCGCCAAGAATGCCCACGGTGATCTCTCTTCCGGGGATATACTCCTCGATCATAACATCACCACCGAACTCCTGGGCTATTTCAACGGCAGCGTCTATCTCTGAGGCACTGTGCACAATTGAAACACCCATTGTACTTCCGTCTGCGTTTGGTTTAACAACAACCGGATAGGAGAATCTCTCTTCGCTGGTTTTTACCTCACCAAAAGAACCGCCTTCAATCATCAGCCACGATGCAGTTGTAAGACCGTTTTCTCTAAGCAACAGCTTTGTCCTGTTTTTGTCCATAGCGAGAGCCGATGCTTTGGCACCAGAGCCCGTATACCTGATACCATTTTCCTCAAGAACCTGCTGAACGCCGCCATCTTCACCTTCACCGCCGTGGAGCGCGATGAAGACCACTTCTGTACTCTTAAGAATTGGAATCACCGCTTCAAGTGCGCCCTCGTAGGGGCAAGGAATGACTTCCATCCCAAGAGTGTCTACAGCTTCCACCACCGCCCGACCCGTTGAGAGCGATACCTCTCTCTCGGAGGAATTGCCCCCCATCAATACAGCAACTGTCATTTGGAACTCTTGTCTCCGATTATAAAGTCAATACAGTCGGTTAAGTTGTTGCCTGATAAATCAATCTCTAACATAGCTTGTGCCAGTATTCTTTCTGTAAGTTTACCGTTTCCCGTACGGACAAGGACAGTTTTCATTGATAGTGCTTTCCCAGCTCTGATATCCGCTTCAGAGTCGCCAATAATATAAGACCGATCCAGTTCAATCGAGTGATCCTTCGCCGCCCGTTCAAAGAGTGCTGTCCCCGGTTTGCGACATCGGCATCCTTCATCGGGATGATGGGGACAAACATACACGCCTAAAAGCGGGATGCCAGACGCCTCGAATTGGTCCTCAATAAAGCGGTGAATAGCGTCCAGATTCTCTTGTTTGATCTTTCCCCTGGCAATACCTGATTGATTGGTGACAATGATGAAAGCAAACTCCTGATCATCGAGATTCTGCAGCGCTACAAGTGCATTAGGGAAGAACTGAAACTGATCCAGCGAAGAGATGTAACCCGGATCCGGATTCAATGTCCCGTCTCTATCCAAGAATACTACTGTCCGTGATTCAGAATGATTCACGCTTCGATCTCTATTGGTTTGACTTCTTTAAGGGTAACAGAACTTCTGATCAGGCAGAAAGACCCAACCGCCACCAGCGGCACAAAACCGATGGCATGATTCAGTATGGCAAACGCCTGAGACATAGATTCACCCTGGCCAAACAGCCCAACCATCACCAGAACAGCACCAGCGTGGTATGTACCAATGAATCCGGGTGCCGAAGGGATCATAATAACCATCGTGGTGGCCACCAGCACCACTCCCACCTCTATCCAGGTTATGTTGATGTCAAGCGCGTGAGCAGTCAGCCAGCTTATGCTAAAGTAAATCACCCACAAAGAGATACTGTAGAATGCAAGTGACCAGTAGTGTTTTGTTTGTCTGAGACTTACCAGTCCGTGGAGAAATGAATGAAGCAGGTGTCTCACTTTCAGACCCAGCCCGCGCTGCAGCAGTGCCATATTCTCAATTCTTTCCAGCCACTCCTCATGCGTACTGGATATCCACAAAAGGACAGCGAACCCTCCCAGAACGATGATTCCAAGCGCAATTCCCCCACTTGCCAGCCAGCGGGGTACGTCGTAAAGAGAGAAAAAGAGAATCACAAGAATGAGCGTGCCTGTCATATCCAGGAGGCGTTCAACCACAATGGTTCCGAACGCGCTGGCGGCCGTGAGGGAGGGCTCTTTTTCACGAATGGCATAAGCCCTCATGAATTCTCCCAGGCGGAGCGGGAGAACGCTATTGCCAAAATAACCGATCATTGTAGAAGAAAATGCCGTAGAAACGGATACTCGAGAAATGGGTAAGAGCAGAATCTGCCATCTGAGCGCTCTCACCCAGACACTGAATACCATCAGTAGCAGTGCAACAAGAATCAAAGACCATTGCGCCTGGGCAAGTGCTCCCCCCAGTTCCGTTAAATCAATTTGACGGAAAGCCACATATAGACCTATGATACTAATAACTAAACCGACAATAAACTTCTTCATTTCTGAATTATCACCTTAGATCAATTATTTCTTTGCCACGGAGCGATTCATTTGTCAGTCGTTCCGCATCCTTGAGAGACGATACACTCTCCACTGTCACCGCTACCCGGGCATCGTCCCCGATGCTACCTCTGATTGAGACAGGAAGCCAGTCATACGAGTTCACAATGATATCTAACCTGTCAAAACCGACCAAGGTTTCCGCGGTAAGTCTGACGCGTACTTTGTTTTCATCTATTCTGGACACCGCCCGGACACTAAAACCTGAAAAGTCACCCAACAGAATGGAGAAGAAACTGGACGGATCCTTTCTGTTGAAGCGGTCTATGACCACCTGATCTGTTTCGGAATAGTGTGTCATAATCGTCGACTCCTGGATTAGAATAGTCTGATAGGGCAAGTTGAGTTCCAGATAGTCACTCCCGAGGATCGACAAGGTTCCACGTCCTTCCCAAGAATCATCCAGGGCTGAGTAGCTCCACTTGACCTGAAAATGGTGACCGGCGGGATCATGAAGTGCTTTTTTAATCTTCCCAAGGATGTCCGCATCGACCCGAAGTTCAGCCGCCGTAATTGCCCCCGAAGTCACCGCAATAACTGAGAAGTATGTGAGAATGTGAATAAAGCTGACTACCCGATCAGGATGAGTCGTCATCCAGCACCTGGAGGTAGGATTCGTCAACGAGGACTTCCCTGGCCTTACTTCCTGTAAAGGCACCGACAATACCGAGCTGTTCCATCTCATCGATCAGCCTGGCAGCCCGGGAATAACCGATCCGGAATCGCCGCTGGAGGAGCGAGATCGATCCCTGCTGATGAGTAACAATAAGGCGGATTGCATCCTTCAGGAGTTCATCTTCCCCATCAACAGGTCTTCCCAATCCGCCATCCTCAGCCAGTTGGACTTTAGAGCCTTCCAACAGGATTTCGTCGGCTGTCGGCTGAGATGCAACATGGCCCACAAGCCTGTTTATCTCTTCCAGTGACACAAAAGAGTTATGAACACGTATCGGTTCAGATGCACCCGGCGGCAGAAACAGCATATCGCCTTTGCCAAGAAGTTTTTCCGCTCCATTTGTATCAATGATCGTCCTCGAATCAATTTTTGTTGCCACCTGAAATGCAATTCTGGCCGGAAAGTTCGCCTTAATTACACCGGTAATGACATCCACGGACGGCCGCTGTGTGGCCACCACAAGATGAATTCCCACGGCCCTGGCCATCTGTGTAAGTCGTGCGATGGGGATTTCCACTTCCTTGGGCGCCCTGAGCATCAAATCAGCGAGTTCATCAATCAGCACAACAATGTAAGGCATTACGGGGAAGTCATTAGACTGTACCGCCTTTTCATTATACTCTTGAATATTTCTTACGACCGCATCAGCCAACACATCGTAACGCCGACTCATCTCCCGCTCCGCAGCACGCAGCGAGAGAATAGCATTCTCAGGCGTGGTGATTACATATTCATCTATATCATCGCTGGTAATCAGGTGGTGTTTTTCCAGAGAGCGGTAGGACGCCAGTTCCAGTTTCTTGGGATCAATCAGGATAAACCTTACATCCTCAGGCGTCGCGCGATAGAGAATACTAGTAATAATCGTATTGATACAGACGGATTTTCCCGATCCCGTCGTTCCAGCCACCAGCAGATGCGGCATCTTCTCAAGTTCGATTATAAAATTCTCACCATTGGTGGTTTTACCGAGAGCCACAGCCAGCTTTGAGTCCGAACTGACAAACTTTTCCGAATTGATCACCGACCGTAAATAGACGATGGACGGATTCTGGTTGGGTATTTCTATTCCGACGGAAGACTTCCCCGGAATCGGTGCGATCACCCTTACACGGGGCGCTTTCAAAACCCTCGCCAGATCGTCCGATAGTTGCACAAACTTGTTGACTCTTACTCCCTCAGCCGGTTCCACCTCAAAGAGAGTAATGATTGGACCGGGAGAAATGTTGACCACTTGACCTTCCACACCAAACGTCATGAGCGACTGTACCAGGAAATTGGCTTTCTCTACCAGTTCTTCATGAGATGCGCTGGGAATAACAATCTGTTCGTGCTTGTCCAGGATATCTACGGAAGGGAGTTGATATTCGCGTTTTGGCGCTCGTTCCGCCTGAGCATCGAGATCTACCTCTTCCTCGATGACTTCCTCACCAATTGTGAAGCCGCCCGATTCGTCAGCCTCGGGAGTTTCCTCCATCTCCATTTCCATCTGCGGCAGATCGGCCTCTTCCGTTTCTACCTGTTCTTCTGCTGGCGGTATCGAGACAGATGTCGGCTGAACCGGACGCTCACTTTCAGGATCGGGAGGTGGTGCTTCTAAAATCTTCTCAGATTCTTGTACCTTTTCATCAGGAAAATCTTCTTCTCCTCTCTTCTGCTGCAGTTGAGTCAGTAGGTGAGCGGTGTGTTCCCGCTTCTCTTTTTCCTTATCTTTTTCGGCAACTTTTAAATTGTGTTTATTGCGAACCGTCATTAAAGATATCGATGCCATTTTAAAGGGGCGGTAAAAATCCCAATTGAAATATCCCCTAATCACGACCAGGGTACCAGCCAGCAAAACTAAACTGGCCCCGATTGTACCAAGAAAGTCGTGTAGTAATCTTGCGAGAAGGGCTCCCACGAGACCGGCGTTCTGGTAACTTGTGGGGCTCATGATGCCGCGGACAGCTGCCGGCAGACCGAGAGCAACTGAGAGAATCAGGGAAAGTGCCAGACCGTGAACTGAAATACGAATGAGTGTATTATATGACTTCTTGGCGAAGATCCACCAACCCCAGATAAGCCCCAGCAAAGGGATCACATATGCCACGTAGCCGATAGTCATCTTGATGAGTGCGTGGGAGACATAGACGCCCAAGATACCCATCCGGTTTGTAATAGCCACATGCTGGGAAATGGACGGTTCTTCAGTGGCATTATAGGTGAAAAGACTGAGCAAAACGAACAGTGATAAAACAATGAGGAGAATCCCGATGATTTCTTTACGTCTATCTTTCATTCAATCTCTTTCGTCAAAGTACCACTATTCCAGAAAGGCGGTTTCACGATCACGGCCCCGATGCCTGCATCGCGGATGCTAATCTCAACCCTTGAACCGGGCTTACCATATTCAGCTTCAACAAATCCTATGCCGATACCCTTTTTCAGAGATGGAGAGAAGGTTCCGCTGGTAACCTGACCTACTTGCGCACCGTCCCGGAGGATCGGATAGCCGTTTCTTGGAATCCCGCGTTCTTCCATTTCGAAGGCCACTAATTTACGAGAGATACCGGCAGACTTCAATCGGAGAATTGCATCGCGCCCAATAAAGCTTTCCTGATCAAGTTTGGTTATCCAGCCGAGTCCAGCTTCAAGAGGTGAGGTCGATTCATCCAGTTCATTGCCATAAAGAACATATCCCATCTCCAGCCGCAAAGTATCCCTGGCGCCGAGACCGACAGGCTTTACCCCAAATGAGTCGCCCGCTGCTGTCAGAGCATTCCACAATCGGTCTGCATCGTCATTACTGAGATAGAGTTCGTAGCCCAATTCGCCAGTGTAACCGGTCCTGGCACACAGAATGGTCACGCTGTCAAATGTTGTTTCCTGGTGATGATAGAAAGAGAGAGCACCGATCCAGGGATCACAATTGAGATTCTTAAGTAGAGCATGAGAATCGGGTCCCTGCACCGCTATCAGTGTTGTTTCATCAGAAACGTCGCGCAACAAAACATTTTCAGTTTGATGTTCTTTAAGCCAATCATAGTCCTTGAGGATATTGGATACGTTCACGACCAAAAGATAATCTTCATCCCTTCTATACAAAACACAATCGTCTATGATTCCCCCGTTCTCGTTGCAGATGGCGGTATACTGCGCCTGACCAACTTCAAGCCGGGCGACATCGTTAATCGTTACTTTTTGCAGGAACTGTCTGGCACCACTCCCACCAATCTCAAACTCACCCATATGAGACAGATCAAACAGCCCAACCCTTTCCCTCACGACACTGTGCTCTTCGATGATGCTACTGTACTGAATGGGCATCTCAAAACCTGCGAAAGGAACCATCTTTGCACCCAAGTCAACATGCCTATGGAACAGCGCTGTACGTTTCACGGTGTATTCAGACTATAATTTCTTATGTAATCGCTGATGGTGCAGTCCCGCACCGCGATGATCAAGTCTCAAAGTATTCCTTCAGCCTCCCCAGCCCCTGCACAATATCTTCCACATCTATACCGGAATATGCAAAACGGATGTAGTAATCTCTCTCATCGGGAAGAGGGCGGCCGAAGTGGTTCCGGGTGCAGAAGGAGATCCCCGTCTTATGCAACGCTTCAGTCTGAAGTTCACCGATCTCCGTGAATCCCTTACGTTCCATGATTTCTGTGACCTTGGGGAAAAGGTAAAAGGTGCTGTTTGGGAGGGCAATGTCAATCCCATAGATAGCGTTGAGACCGTCCACAGCGGCGTTGCGGCGATCCTTCAGGATTTCGAGAATTCTTTTCGGTCCAGACTGATCGCCGTCAATCCCCTCCACCATAGCCCACTGAATGAAATGATTAGAACACGACTCATGATTCGTATTCAGCTTGGTAATAACATTAATTACTTTTTCCGGCCCAACACCCGCCCCCAAGCGCCAGCCTGTCATAGCAAACTTTTTAGAGAAGGTGTACAGAATTACCGTGCGTTCCATCATTCCCGGCAGCGCTACAATAGAGTGGGGTTCGCCTCCGTAACGAATCTCGAAATAGGCTTCATCTGAGAGAACCCACAAATCACACTTAAGCGCAAGTTCCGCGAGGGATTTCATCTCATCTTCTGTAGACTCTGCACTGATGGGGTTTTGATAATTGTTATAGATGAGAATCCGAGTTTTATCCGTAATGGAATCGTGAAGTTTATCCAAGTCGATGGCGAATCCCTCATCCGTCTGGACGTATCCGTACGGGACGGCGACACCCCCCTGGAATTCAATCTGAGATTCATAGATGGGGTAGCCGGGATTGGGATAGAGGACCTCATCTCCGGAATTCATAACAGCGGAGATAAACTTGCTGATGAGAGGTTTACCCCCGGGTTGAATGGAGACATTTTCCGGGCCATATATTACTCCGCGCCTGTGACTGACGTCATGGGCTAAGGCCTCTCTTAGTGTAGCGATTCCCGCTGCCGGAGAGTAGCCTGTTCTTCCGTCCGCGATAGCCTTGCTGGCGGCTTGCACCACATTGGCTGGCGTAGAGATATTCATATCACCGAGATGGAAGGGGTAAACCTTGTTTCCCTGTGAAGCCCACCGGGCCGCCTGCACAGACACAGCAAAAGCTGTCTCTGTGCCGAGACGCTTTAATCGATCAGCAAGTTGCACGAAGTATTTCCTTTTCTATTAAGTTGAACGCCTTCCGCACAAGTCCCCTCCTTGGAGGGGTGGATCCGCTGTACCTCGAAGACAGGGTGGGTAAGTACAATTCTTGATAACTCATCATCATTCATTTGCTACAAACCTTGAAGGTTTCTGCCCTCACATGAACTATAAGAATCAATTAGTCTTGAACCAAGATTTTACGAGATACCTCTCCTACAGTTTGGTCAGGGCAGACTTAACGATCTCTTCCAAACCGCCTTCCAGCTGACCATCCTTTCTCATACCGGTGAGTACTTTGAACCCTTGCACCCTTGAGAATCCAAGTGCGGTAAGTGCTGCCAGAGCGTCAGCGAATTCATCACTGAGAGCGTCATCCTCTTTAAGGATATCATCTAAACCTTCGACGGTGACAAATTTCTCCTTTAGTTCGACAATAATTCGTTTAGCCGTCTTCGGTCCGATTCCTGGAAGTGCTGTTAAAGCCGCAACATCGCCCGCGATGATCCGGCGCTTGAATTCACCCGGGCTGGCCCCTGACAGAATTCCGATGGCGAGCTTGGGTCCTATTTTCGTAATCCCGATCAACATCTTGAAGAGCTCCAACTCTTCCTGCGAATAGAAACCGTAAAGCTCCAGTGCGTCTTCACGGACGTTGAGGTAAGTTATCACCTCTACTTCGGCACCTGCTTCCGACATATGATCGTAAGTCGGCACCGAAACGAAAATATGTAGTGATATGCCGCCTACATCGATCACGATCCCACTGGGCGTTTTTTGTCTAAGTTTACCCTTTACAGAATGAATCATATTCACATCTCCGGCGGCTGGTTAAGGTGACAAAGGGCAGTGGCAAGCGCATCGGTGATATCCAGCTTAAGAGGCGTATCCGGTAACGATAACAGCGACTTCACCATGTATTGAACCTGCTCTTTGGATGCATTTCCATTCCCCACCACAGACATCTTAATCTTGCGCGGCGAATACTCAAAGCACTGGATATCCTGGTGAGCCCCCGCCAGCAGAATGACGCCCCGCGCCTGCCCCAGCACAAGAGCTGTCCTGGCATTCTTGCTGAAAAAAGCCTCCTCCACTGCCATTTCATTAGGACTGTTCTCCTCAATAATCTTTTTAAGATCGTCATACAGATAAGATAGGCGTTCATAAAGAGGTTTACCGCCGGGCGGCAATACGGTGCCGAACTTAACGGCGCGGTGATCGTGGCCATCTGACTCAATGATGCCATAACCTGTTACCTCGATCCCGGGATCAATCCCGATGATTTTACGCAACTATTGTACCTCAGCAATGACCACTTCATCCATGTCGAAGTTCGACGAGAGGGTCTGGATGTCATCATGATCTTCCAGCGATTCCATCAGATTGATCACCTTACGAGCGGTCTCTCCTTCGACCCTGGCCGTATCACGGGGAATATTTGAAATTTCTGCCCCGGTCACAGTGAACTGATTATGCTCCAGATGATGTTTCAAGTCCGCCATCCTCTCCGGTTCCGAAGTGATCTCGTAGACATCCTCCTCTTCTACAAAGTCGTCACCGCCCCCTTCCAGCACCGTCTCAAGGAGCCTATCTTCGTCCATCTCGTTCTTGTCCACCGTCACAAGTCCCTTCTTTTCAAACATCCACGCCACGCATCCTGATGCACCAAGATTGCCGCCGTACATTGTCATGAGATGACGGATTTCAGCTACTGTCCGCTTTCTGTTGTCCGTCATCACTTCCATCATGATAGCGACGCCGCCGGGACCATAGCCTTCAAAGACAGCTTCCTCATAGGTGACGCCGGGGAGTTCGCCCGTCCCCCGCCGGATGGCCCGTTTGACGTTATCGGCAGGCATGTTGGCCGCTTTCGCCGCCAGGACGGCCTGTCGCAGCCTCGGATTGGCGTCCTCTTCCCCACCGCCCATTCTGGCCGCCACGGTGATCTCCCTGATAAGCCGGGTGAACACCTTGCCGCGCTTAGCGTCCACTACCGCCTTCTTGCGCTTAATCTGTGCCCATTTGGAATGACCGGCCATTGGTTCCTCCGATAACTAATGATTGCAGGCGCTTGTCACAAGACTGTATCCGGACAGGATTAAAATCTCCAAGATTGTCAGCAACAACAGGCTTTCCCGACG
Organism: Candidatus Neomarinimicrobiota bacterium; assembly: GCA_030743815.1. Taxonomy (NCBI): domain Bacteria; kingdom Pseudomonadati; phylum Fidelibacterota; species Fidelibacterota bacterium. The sequence goes on from JASLRT010000014.1 coordinate 12,952, forward strand.
GGGAAATTTATGGCGAAGGTGTCTGCCGGACAACCGTTTTCCCGACGGGGAAATTTATGGCGAAGGCAATGTTGCTTCTTAGCGTCTGCTCTGTTGTACCCTAACCTGACTGCGGATAATCCACGCTGTCAGGTATCCCATTTTCCTGATACGAAGCTGAACTCTCTCAGCATCGAAACGGGAACGGAAATTCCCCACCCTTACCTTATAGTTTGGGGGATCGAATATCACATAGACTTCATCATCGAACAGAGGTAAAAGTTCAGTGCGTAGGTTGGCAGCCGACTCGTGATCCAGAGTTGACAGTACCTGAATCCGGTACCCTTCTTCAGTGGTATCAGCTGACGTTCTTTTCAGTTCTTCAGGAAGCTCGTCTCCGGGTCGTAGAATGACAGGCCATTTGATTTCAGGTTCACTCAATGTGTTAGGACTAAAGCTTTCATCCACCTTGACTTTCCTGTCCTGACCACTGACCATAAAGAAGAAAACAATGACAGCAAAAAGTGACCTCATCTTAAAGTACTCTCATTCTATCTGAATGTATCCAACCTTTCTTGCCGTCAATCAGTTCTATTTCCATCCATGGAAACTGTTGGCTTGCAATTTTTGCTTTCGTCCCCTCGTGCACTACAAACAGTAGATTACCGATATCAGTCGGTGCCGAATATACTTTCGCTTCCGTGGCGATGATTACACCTTCCTCTTTGTCCAGGAGATCAAAATAGAGATCTGCAAAGATGACGCCTGAGAGAAGGGCAATTGCAAGAGTTCCCGCCAGCAGATTGCTGGAAATCACCCGCGGTACCCATTCAAGAAAAGATCCGTTGAGATAAAGTAAGCTGGAAATCAGGAGAAAGCTACTCACGATGAGGAGCCACTGAGACGGCGAAAATCCACGCTTCAGTGCGCCGTACCATTCCAGAACGAACAGAGCCTCAGGCGCTTCCACCCGGTCGACTATTCTGGCATTGGCCACACTCAGATTGAATCTTAAATCGCCATCTCTCGGGTTAAACTTGAGTCCCTTTTCGTAGGCCCATATAGCATCGCCCAAGCTACCTATCTGATAATATGCATTGCCAAGATTGTAGTAAAGATTCGTATGCGAAAAACCCTGATTCAGCACCTGATTGTAAAGATTGACTGCCTCGGTATAGCTGTTCTGCTCGTACATCTGGTTGGCATCGCTGAACAGTGAATCGGGATATGAACGCTGAGCCCCCGCTGAAGTGCACAATAAAAGTATAACAATCAGGATTAACGAAGTCCTACTCATAAAACAGTATCAATTTTTTTCAGTAATACAGTCGTTCTTTTTGCCATGGCCGCAGCGTCCTTTCCTTTGTCAGCCAGATCAGAGGGGGCATAACGGGCGCGATCGCATGAGACAAGAATGTCTGTCAAGTCCTGTATCGTATCACTACCAAGTCTGCCATCCAGAATCCTGTTCAATGAAGCGCTATCCATGCCGGCACGGGAGATACCAAGTCTAGCGCTAAAATAGCTGAAAACAGCATCCGCTACCAGATGAAAACCGGACGGATCCTTTACTTTGCGCAGCTTTCTCCTGGCCTTACGCATGGCATTCCGCGACCTACTGATAGCACTTCTTTCTTCTTTCCCATCCTCAAGCGATGTCACAACTCTGGGAGTCAAAAAGAGTGCCAGCGCCGCAATAGTAAACCACCAGAAAAACGCCGGAATCATCCTTTCGCTCAGAGGTTTCAACTTCACCGCCCCGGTGCGAATATAGCGTATATCCTGACCCAAAAGTGCAATCTCTTCTTTCGTCAGTCCTCTTCCCTCACCCATAATGCCCTTGCCCGGTTTCACATCCAGGACAGCCGTCTCAGTGGTCGTCTTTTTCCATTCAGATACCTCGGGATTTAAATAGCCGAGTTCTGATCTCGGTATGAAAAATCTGCCCTCTTTGCGCGGAATGATAATGTATTCCCACCGCTTCTTTCCGGAGATCTGATCCCGGAAAGGATCCTTCTCAAATGAAGTTTTGGGATTGAACACTTCCAGTCCATCGGGAAAATCCGGTTCCTCCAGCTGAAAAAGGTTCAGATTTCCCGTCCCCGTCAATTCCACCACATAAGAAACTGCTTCATTAACTTCTGTTGATGTGGTATCGAGATAAGAGGCAAGAGCAAACTCACCCACAGCGCCGGTAAAATCAGCGGGACGGTTCTCAGCCGGTACGGGCTTCACTGCCAGCTTAAGTCCGTCAGACCTCACAATCTGTTGCTTGTTCCGCTTGAAGAAATCGTCAAAAAGCGAAGGCACTCTCGATCTCGACGGCACCTCAATGGTGCAGTTCAAGATCATGGGGTCCAGTGTCAAGTCTCCCGTTGTAGTTGGAAAAAGGGCAATCTTGTAGAGCGTCGCTACCTTGTAGCGAACTCCCTCTAATTGGGCGTCCCTCAGGGTAGGCTGTTTAGGAGCATACAGCTCCTCCATCCAGAAACCGATACCTTGCGGCTGCTTTTCCACTGAATACTGACGAAGATTTACTCTCGTGTACAGTTTGTAGCTGACTGTGATCTGCTCACCGAGGTATGCTTCACTTTTGTCACTCTCCGCCGTCAGAAAAACAAGGGGTGTGGTTGTCTCAGATTGCTGCTGCGGCTCTCCGCTCCTCTGCGCTGGCTGCCGCTGCCCTTGTGAGACCCGAACAGTAATAGCTTCCGTACGGTAACGTTTCCCATCGATTGTTACGTCCAACGCTGGGATGGTCAACGTGCCAGATCTTTTGGGAATCAGTGTCCAAGAGAGCGTCTTCGAGCTGGACATTTTTCCATTTACCCACTGGAAGCTGCTACTCTGCGCGGGGCCAGAGATCAGGGTAAAGTCTTCAATCTGTGAAATATCTAATTGGGCAAAACCTTCGCTTCCTTCTACAGTTACCTTGAAATTGACTGTCTCATTCAATCCTATCTGTTTAGCATCCACGGTGGCGAGGAAAGACACATCGGCCCTGAGAATAGACAGAAGGCTGAAAATGAGTAGTAAAGGGCGCAGCAATATCATTACCAGTCTTTCTCTCTCTTTTTCGACTTGGCCAGGCTCAACAGCCGTTTCATCAAATTCTCTTCATCCGCTTTGAGGGCATTGAGTATAGTTTCAGCATCTGGCTTTTCCCGTTGTTCTGCCCCACCTTGTTCCTGCGGTTGTGGCTGGCTTTGCTGCGGCCGATTTTCCTGTTGTTTACTTTCACCTTGAGATGGATCTTGCCCGGCTTGATCTTGCGCCTGCTGTTGCTGTTGTTGCTGCTCTTCTGCCGAATCGTCCTTTTGTTCCTGACCGGATTGATCCGGTTGCTGTTGTTGCTGCATCTGCTCCATCAGCCGTTTGGTGAATTCATAGTTGTACTTGGCATCAAGGTCACCGGGATTCAATTCCAGCGATTTCCTGAAAGCGGAAAGACTCTCTTCCATCATCCCCTGCTGATGGAGGGTATTACCGAGATTGTAGTAGCTTTTGGAACGCAGATCATTTTCATCAACTCCAGCAACAGATTTGAATTCCAACGAAGCCCTTTCATAGTCCTCCTCCAGGTAAGCTGCGTGACCTGCGCCAAATCTCGCTTCTGGCATGTCGGGGTACTTCTTCAGGACAGATTCGTAGTAAGCGAGTGACCGGGATCCGTCTGCCCCTACTGAGTCAACCGCTACAGGCGGCTGACTCCAAAGGATTGCCGCGCTCGCCGCTGTTAAGATTATATGTCTACACAAAGCGACCCCTCCATTCAGGCGATCCCTTTTTTCGACTGGGGATAAACAGTATACCGGTAAACAGCACAAGTGCACAGGCAAGAAAAATCTGATACCTGTCCTCAAACTGAGAATATTCGTGAGTCTTCAACGTCCTCTTTTCCATGGCGTGGATCATTTCGAGGACGTCTTCCATCGATCCGCCACGATTATCGAAGCGAACGAAAACACCCCCTCCGAGCATGGCAAGTTCGTTAAGCATCGGCTCGTTGAGTATTGAGGTCACGAGTTTACCTTTACGATCCTTCTTGTAGTCGATTCTATCTCCCGTCTGACTGAAAACCGGAATCAGGGAACCTGTAACTGTCCCCACGCCGACAGTGTGGATAATAACACCTCTTTGCACCGCCTCTTTTGCCATCTTCACTGCCCGTCCTTCATGGTCTTCACCATCTGTCACCACAACCAGAACCCTGTACTTCTCACTCTCTTCAGGAAACGACGATGATGCCATCTCCAGAGCATCCGCAAGTGCTGTCCCCTGCGTCTGAATGAGGTCACTGTCAACGGCGTCCACAAACAGTTCGGCGGCGGCGTAATCCCCTGTAAGCGGAAGATAAAGATGACTCGTCCCCGCAAACACAATAATCCCGATTCGATCTCCCTTCAGGCGCCCAATGAGCCTTGAGATTTCGAACTTCGCCTTCTCCAGACGATTGGGCTTCACGTCTTCGGCTGTCATGCTTGAAGAGATGTCGAGGGCGACAATGATGTCAACTCCTTGCCGCTTGACCTCTACTAGCTTTGTACCGATCTGGGGTCCACTGAGCGCAAATATCAGGATGATAATTGCCCACCAGCGCAATCTCTGCTTCCACCGATCGGCAGCGGGATTAATCCTGGAGAAGAGGCGATTTCTCACCTTCTCATCTCCCCACCGTTCCATCTCCCGCAGGCGCTGACCACGTGTTAACCACCTGTAAAGCAAAACAGCGCCCAGAAGAAAATAGAAGACAAAGGCAAGAGGATATCTGAAGTCTACCACTCTAGTTTTTCCTCTTGAAAACAATGTCCGCCAGCACGCGATCAGTGAGCATGAATATAACAGCAGGTAACAGAAACCAGACAAAAAGTTCGCGGTATTCGAAAAACTCCTTCACTGTGATCTCAGACCGTTCCAGCAGATTGATCTCTTCGTATATTGCCGTAAGTCGCTCTTCATCGGTGGCACGAAAGTACTCACCTCCCGTGGCCGAAGCGATCTTTCGCAGCGTCTCCTCATCCATGTCGACATCCACCTGCATATAGCGCTTGCCGTAGACAGGATCAGCTACTGGATATGGCGCCTTACCTCTACTCCCGACGCCGATGGCATAGATCCGGATATCATACTCAGCGGCAAACCCGGCTGCCGTGATGGGATCGAGCTCTCCTGCATTGTTGCTACCGTCAGAAAGAAGGATCATAACCTTGCTCGCGGCATCGCTGCTCCTGAGCCGGTTGATGCTGTGCGCGATAGCCATACCGATAGCCGTTCCATCATGAGCCTCATCGATAATAGTAACCTGAGACAGCAATCCTTGGAGGACATCGTAGTCTATGGTGAGCGGACACTGGATATAGCTTTCGCCGGCAAAGACGAGCAGACCGATGCGGTCCCCTTTTCGATCCTCGATAAATTTTTTCGCGGTCTGCTTGGCCGCCTCCAGCCGATTGGGCTTAAAGTCTTCGGCACGCATACTGCTGCTGATATCCACAACGAGCACCATGTCCACCACATTCACCGATGTCTCCGAAAGATCCAGTACGGCGCGCGGTCTCGCCATAGCCGTAATCAGCAAGGCAATGATGGTGAGCTGCAATACCATCAAAAGTCTGACCTTCCACTCGCCCGACAAGCGGGGCACTTGAAGCAGCGGTCTTATGGAAGAGAACTGGACCGTCCCTTCGGCGCGACGGCCCCAGCGCGCGTACCACCAGACAGTGAGGGGGACAACCACCAGAAGGAGGAGGATCCAGGGATGAGCAAATTCGAGCACTATTCAGATTATTGAGTTCTGCTCAATATAATGACTGAGGCGGAGGATAGTTTCCTCGCAGAAGAAATCACCTACGAGCTGCAGACCGATTGGCAATCCCGCGCTGTGTTCAGCACAAGGAATGCTGATGGCGGGAACTCCAGCCAGACTCATAGGTGTCGTAAATATATCGGCAAGATACATCTCAAGTGGATTGTCGAGATTTTCTCCAAGTTTGAAAGGGGGTGTAGGTGTTGTGGGAAGTATAATAACATCAACTTGAGAAAAAGCGTCAACAAAATCATCTCTAATGAGCCGGCGGACTTTCTGAGCCTTGCAGTAATAGGCATCATAATAACCTGATGAAAGAATATAAGTACCGAGCATGATGCGGCGTTTCACCTCATCGCCGAATCCAGCAGAACGTGTGTTGCAATACATCTCTTCCAGCGTCTCATCTCTTTCACTCAGGCCGAACCGTACACCATCAAAGCGCGCCAGATTCGATGAAGCTTCTGCCATCGTTAAAACGTAGTAGGTCGCAATAGCGAACTTGCAATGGGGTAAGATGACAGTTTCGATTTTACAACCCGCTCTCTCAAGCGATGAAAGGAGACTTTTGAGTCTCTCCAGAATTTCTTCATCCACCCCTTCTGCAAGAAAATTCCACGGCACCCCTATCCTTTGCGGCAGATCACCTTCAAGCAGCTGTGAATAGGGCGGTACGGGCTCGGCTGAGGATGTTGCATCTTTCTCATCGACACCGGCAACAGTTTCCAGAAGAAGTGCGATATCACCGGTAGTTTTGCCAAAGGGACCGATCTGATCGAACGATGAGGCAAATGCCACCAGTCCGTACCTCGATACACGACCGTAGGTCGGTTTAAGTCCATACACGCCGCAGAATGCCGCCGGTTGACGCACCGAGCCGCCGGTATCCGAACCGAGAGCCAGATCGGTGAGCCCCAATGCCACAGAAAGGGCGGATCCGCCGCTTGAACCGCCAGGAACCCTCTCCTTGTCCGTGGGATGCCTTGCCGGCCCGAAACGGGAGTGCTCAGTGGAGGAACCCATAGCGAATTCGTCATGGTTCGTCTTACCTACAATGACACCTCCATGCGCTAAAATCTTTTCCACCGCGGTAGCGTGGTAGGGCGATTCGTACTTATGTAGAATGCCGGAAGCGCAGGTGATTCGCCACCCTTTCACCGCTATGTTATCCTTCACTGCGACGGCTCTACCGCCCAGAATTCCGCTCTGAAGCGTTGATTCCCGGTAGAGCCCTTCCTGAGGGCTCAGAACAATAGCGTTATTTTGCGAGTACTTCTCAGATCCCTCAATAAAGCCCTTCGATTTTTTGGCTGGATCGAGAGATGAGACAGCGGGGTTATTCACCCGGAGATTCCGGTTTCTCCGTTGTTTTCTCTATGGAATCCACGGTATCGTCCAGTTCTTTTTCGATGCCCTCGACGGCACCCTTAAACTCTCGGATTCCCTTTCCGAGTCCCCGCGCAAGTTCGGGAAGACGTTTCGCACCAAACAGCAACAATACGACAAGCAGGATCAGGAAGACTTCCCAGCCGCCGAGACCACCGATGAGAAGAGGAATATTCATCATATGTATCATTGTAACCTCCGTTCTTAACTCTATCTGAAATAGCGCAAGAAATAGTATGCCATGCCCAGACCAAAAATACCGGCAAAATTGAGCTTGATCTTGAGTCCCAGGATAAGCGTCAGCACGCCAAGATTTAGACTCAATGCGTCATCGCCGCCCCCAAAAAGGCCGCCGAGAGAAAACTCCACACTTTGAAGGAAGAACTGCCTCACTACCCCCTCCGGCAAAACAAACCCTAATAATTCGCCGATATACGTTCCAATCATAGCCCCGGCGAAAAGGATGAGAACAATCACCTTTACTTGACGTCTATTAGCCATCTTTTATTTGCTTTTGAAGAATCCGCGTTTTGAGACCACTTTAGTTTTTATCTGAGCCTCGTCGTGGGGAAGAAATGCCCTGACTATACCAGCAGCGACGTAGAGTGCCGCCAGGGGAAAAAGGATAAGGCTTTTCCAAAAGGTAAGAGCGCCCACGCACAGCATGAGTGCCACAACTTTAATGCGCCCGCGCCAATTAATGCCTATATAGGGTATCTTCGCATAGGGAATATGACTGACCATCAGATAAGATAGAACAAGCGCCAGCAACAGCGCAATTCGAGGGTCACCGGGCGAACCGTAAATACCCTGATTGAAAAGCACAAATGAAGCAAAAGTCAATGCTTGAGCTGTGCTGGCCAATCCTGTAAAGAAATGCTTCGGTGCATCCTCGCTCTGAATGGTGAAGCGAGCCAGTCGGAAGGCACCGGCAAAAAGCGGGGTAAAACTAATCATCGCTCCCAGAAAGGGGTGCATTCCTTCAATGTAAGCAAAATATAGCAGCACAGCCGGTGCGGTGCAAAAAGAAACAAGGTCGGCAGCAGAATCAAACTGTTTACCAAAGTTGGAAGGAACTTTCAGCAGTCGAGCTGTAGCACCATCGAGACCGTCAAAAAGAGCAGCCGCCAGGATTAACCATGCGGCCTTTCCGAAAGCTCCCAAGGCTGACTGTAGAATCGCCAGAAAGCCGAAGAGAAGATTAAAGAAAGTGAACACTCCCGGTATAGCCGATTTATTCACATGAATCTGTTTCATCATAAAAGTTCTCCAATCACCGACTGACCGCCGACCACCTTCTGTCCCACGTTTACATGAATCTTTGCATCAGCCGGAACAATAATATCTGTACGCGATCCAAACCGGATGTAACCGAGACGATCGCCGCGAGAGACCTCATCTCCTTCCTTGAGATAACAGATGATTCTTCGGGCTACAACCCCTGCGATCTGTTTTACCCTGATGAGGCTTTCACCGGTCACAATATGAATCTCCGTATGTTCATTCGCCCTGGAAGCTTCGTCTTTAAATGCAGCCAGGAATCTACCTTTTGAATATAATACTTTTTTCACAAGCCCGGAGACAGGAACGCGATTAGCATGAACATCGAAAATCGAAAGAAATATCGATACCTGCATAGCCTCTCCCTCTGAGCCTCTTTCGCTGCCCACAAAGACAACTTTCCCATCAGCAGGAGACAGGATGAGGTTTTCTCCGGGCGGTGTAATCCTGTCAGGATCGCGGAAAAAAATCAGGCAGAGAACAAGTAACGGCAGACAAATTATGGCGAGTACTTTTAACACCGGAATCTCTCCAGTCCAGCCGCCAAGCGCGAAAACTACCGTGACCAGAACTACTCCCGCAATTATACTTTTCCCCTCAGGCGCTAACATTTCATCTTTCCAGGTTCATCCACTCTTCGTCAGCCGTAATTTAGTAGTCGACATCTTTCCGTCGCGGTAGAACTTGATGCTGACCCTGTCATCCGCACGGAGATAGTCTTCCTCAATAAGTTTCAAAATATCACCCCCTGAATTAACCGAAGCATTATTCATCTCGTAGATTACATCTCCCACTTGAAGGCCGGCCTTATCAGCCGTACCGCCTCTGAGGATTTCCGTAATTATGATGCCACCGATTAGCGGCAGATTCAGGTATCTGGCGAGGGCTCTGTCCACTCGCTGAAATCGAAATCCGATGCTGACACTCCGGTCTATTCGACCATACTTTTTCAACTCCTCGGCGATTCCTTTGGCTCGGTTGATGGGTATAGCAAAGCTGATGCCGATGGAACCTTCCGAATATCCTCCACCGGTAAATATGAAAGTGTTGATCCCTATTACTTCACCTTCAGCATTGCTGAGCGGTCCACCGCTGTTACCCTGATTAATGGAAGCATCTGTCTGAATCATCCCTTGATACACTCTGCCGGAAAGTTCCTTGCCGAAATCGAGATCGACAGCACTGATAATGCCAACAGTCGCCGTCGGTTGTTTATTCACATCAAAAAGTCCGAAAGGATTGCCTAAGGCAATTACCCATTCCCCTATGATGATATCGTCGGAATCTCCAAGTTTTGAATATGGAAGGTGTTTACCCTCAATTCTCAGAACGGCAAGATCGGTAACTCTGTCTTCTCCTATGACTTCCGCATCGTATTCCTTCCCACCCGGCAGGGTAACAATTACTTCATCTGCGTTCTCGACAACGTGCTGGTTTGTGATGATATAGCCGTCGGGGCTGATGAGTACCCCGGACCCAAGACTCTTGATGGTTTGGCGATAAGGATTTTCGGGAAACAGGAACTGGAAAAATGGATCATTAAAAAAGGGCGATGGGATATACTCCTTGATCTGAACAACGTTTATGCTGGCAACAGCCGGCCCCACTGACTTGATCGCTTCCGTGATGGCGTTCTGCCTCGAGGCACTGACATCCGCCAATTCACCACAAAACGTTGACGGTGCTGTCAAAAGCAGGATCAGTGTAATCGAATAAAACATCTTTTTTACGCATGACATCATCATTAATAGGAAACTCTATCCAGGAAGAGTCCGGCTGCGGGCGCCTTCCAGACTTTCGCCTGAGGATCCTTGACTTCTAAAGTCTTGCCAAAATCGTCCACTGTAAGCCCGCCTTTTGCTACTTCTACCATAGTACCAACCAGATACCTGATCAGGTGACGAAGGAATCTATTTGCTTCCATCGTAAAAATTACAAAATCCCCACGTTTATTCCACCCAGATTGGTAGACGGTACAGCATCGGTTATCCCGCTGGGAAGAAAACTTTGTAAATGACGTGAAATCGATTTCACCGTTGAGAAGTCTTGCACACTGGCGCAACTTATGTACTACAACACTTTTCGGCACGCACCAGCAAATTCTTCTGTCAAGAGCAGATTCTCCCAATCGACAGTAGTAGCGATAAAGTCGGCGAGCAGCGCTGAACCGGGCATGAAAACTATCAGGCACAGCGGTGCAGTCCAATATACGCAGATCGTCAGACAGATTTCCGTTCAGTGCGTTCTTCAACTCCTGGCTGTTCCACACTTTTTCCAGTCGAAAGTTGGCCACCTGTCCCCTGGCGTGTACGCCAGCATCGGTCCGGCCCGCCCCGTTCAGCACCACCCGTTCTCCAGCGGTTAGCTTCTTCAGTACCCCTTCTATGTCACCCTGCACTGTACGCTTGGTACGCTGCATTTGCCAACCAGAAAAGTCGGTACCGTCATACTCAATGACAATCTTGTAATTAGGCAAGAGAGAGATATCCCTGCACCAGAATAGCTGTCAGGAGCAGATAGAACAGATCGGGCCATCCAAAACCGACGGGGTTGGCAATGCCCCGCGGCAAAACAGTCCCGTAACGCCTCGACTCTATCGCTATACCGAGATTCTCAGCCCGATGGAGGCAGTTGGAAATCAGCGAAGGGAGGTGAGTTGCGATTTGTTTGACCCTGCTGAATCTTCCGCTGGCCGGAGAAAGTCCCAAATAGGTTTCGTGATGGGTTATTGCTACCACCTCTTCCTTCAGCATGGGGAAAAACCGGAATGTCAGATACATGAGCTGAAAAGTATCCTCCACTACTCTCCCGCTGATTGCCGCCTGTCTGCAGACTGTTCTAAGGGCATCCAGGAGTCTTCGCGACGAAACAGCCTCAATAACAGCAGCCGTAACAATGACCATGAGGAAAACTCTAATACCCGATAAAAGTGCCGCTACCACCACATCAGCCAGAGAATCAGAAGTGAGTAAAAGACTGAAAACCGTGTAAATCAGCAACATTATCGGCACGTACAGAATAAATGGACGGATACGTAAATAGAGGGATCTGGTGTCAATTCTTAGAATCGGCATAAGAGCGATTGCCACCAGCGACAGCAAGATGAATTGATTAATTGCCTCTACGCTGAAAACAAGCATCAGATAGATGATCAGCAACAGCGAAAGTGTTATAGGATTGGGTCGATCAATCATAATGATTTAGAGGCCGTATCCCAAATATAACTCCAGTCCCACAGTCCCGTTTTTCGTCACAGGCAGTAGAGAAACCTCTACACCCTCTGCTTTATTGCCGAAAATGTAGCTGACATCAATAACAGAAATGATCCTGTTCAGTACCATACCTCCCATGACGAAAAGAGCGATTTCGTCAGCTCGATTGCGCCGCGACCAGTAGGTGCCGTATTTTTCCCTGCTCTCATTACTATCCCATCGCCAGGTGAAGTTTTCCTCATCCGGATAGACATCTGCAGGCAACCGTTCTCTTTGCTTAGTTTCATTATAAGCTTCCGTACTCATATAATTACCCACGTTCAGCAGAAATGTATCATCTCTTGCATCAAGAGAAATATCAGCATGAACTGCGGCGTATGCTTCGAGTCTCGATTGATACATATTACGAGACCAATAACTCTCAGCCAGCGCCAACCATAGTCCGATTTCAATACCGGTAAAAATTTTGCCTGTTCGGCTCTGTCCCACACTCATCTCTCCCAGTCCCGGAAGGAGAAGGGAGCGCACCATCGCTTTTGATTTTGACAACGGTACCTCCTGATAATTCGTGGATTGCGCATAGATGCCGGTGGAAGCTGTGAGGATGAGCGCTAGCGCAATGATGACTATTTTTCTCGATGCCAAAACCATAATCCAAGCAGAACAAAAATCACAAGAATGGAGTGTGTAAACAGATCGCCGTGCCTGCCGTAAAAGGTTAATACCGAACGGGGTGAAATACCAGCGGTGATAATACCTTCTTCTCCTACCTCCAGTCGCGAAGTCATTTGACCGGAAGCGTCATAAAAAGCTGAAATGCCCGTATTGGCGCACCTGGCCACAGCCATACGGTGTTCCACCGCTCTTATTCTTGCCAGCGCCGCATGCTGATACGGCTCGGCCGTATTTCCATACCACCCGTCATTCACCACCACAACGAGAAATCTGGCCCCAGCTGAAACGAACTTATTCACCAGACGGGGAAACGCCGATTCAAAACAGATAATCGTTGCAAAGGGAACGTCTTCAAGATGAAATAGAGTATGGCGATCCCCGGGTGTAAAATTCCCCAAACTCAATTTTTCCGCAAAGGAGACCCATTTAGGAAAGAGAGAGGACTCAGCCAGCGGTACCAGTTGAATCTTATGATAAGTAGCGATGGAATCGCCACCGTCAATCATGATTGCGCTGTTATAGGAAACTCTCTCCCCGGCCTCTCTTCCCCAGTCGATTGAACCGGTCAGGAGCGGGATTCCGCTTTCAATCACACGTTTCTTCACTCTACGGAGACGCTTCTGGTTCTTGCTCAGATAGGTCGGTGTTGCGCTCTCCGGCCAGACGATCAGCTGGGGATCCGTTTCAGTTGCCACCTTATAGAGCAAATCGAGATGATCGAACACCCAGTTCCTCCTCTCTGGATCCCACTTCTCATGAGGACCTACATTTGACTGTACTAAAGCAATCCTGATCTGAGGATCCGTCGTCGCCGAACGCCACTTCGCTATTAACCCGTAGCCCAGAAGCCACGGTAACACCAGGAGAACTAGTGTACCTTTACCCATCTGCAATCGTAATCGCGCCGGAAATCTGCAGATGCGAAAAGTGAGTACATTAAGGAGTACCAGCCAGAATGTGATGCCGTGAATACCTGTGAATTCAGCCATCTGTATCAGTGGTAGGTAGTCGGCCTGAGTTGTTGCCGGCGATACCCACGGAAATCCCAGCGGACCGAAATTCATTGCGTAGTCCACCGCTGTCCAGATGAACGGGGCCAGGAGCAATCCTTTACCTGTTCGAACATGAATAAGGGTGACCAAGAAACCGATCAAACTCCAGAACAGGGAGAGATAGACAACGGCGGCAACCATGGAGGCGAAGACGACGGGGAGAGTCTCACCGACATTGAAGGTGAGCCAATGGACTGCAATGAGATTGCTGGCCACTCCGGCGAGATATCCGAAGAGCATCCCCTCTGTCGGACTGGAACGACTGAAAACAGTCAGAAGTGGAACGAGACCAAACCATGCAACGAATCCCAGTTTCAGAGGTGGAAAAGCGAGTCCAATCAGAATACCGGACAGGAGGGTCAACTTCCACCGTGAAGCTGACAGGATTGTCTCAATCACGAAATGATTTCCTATCCAGGTAAGCTTGAAGGAAGATGGCCGCTGCGGTTGCATCAACAGACCCTTTTTCCCGGCTCGGCTCAAATCCCTGCTCTTGCAGTGATCGAACCGCTTCCACCGATGTCAGCCTTTCGTCTTCGATTTCGACAGCGACCGAAAAACGGTCTTTCAGGATATCGATGAAGAGTTCAACTGCTTTCGTCTGTTCCGTTTTCTGACCCTTCATGCCGATGGGAAATCCCACCACGATACCGTTGATCTGGTATTCCCCCATCAGTGACTTGAGTTGGGCTATCAAATCATCGATAGTCTGATATTTGATTGCTCTCAGAGGTGATGCGATGGTGCCGCTGGGATCAGACAGTGCCAGCCCGACCCGTCGGGAACCGTAGTCGATGCCGAGAATTCTTCCCATTCGCTTCGAGCCATGTTTTTTCGCAAGAACAAAAACTAATAGTCTATCGGTTGGTGCAAAACAGACTTCAGCAATTTCCCCGGTCGGAAATGAGACTTTCTATGAGCCGGAACGTATATCTCTTCATTTGTCCGAGGGTTACGAGCGCGCGGTTTGGCGCGTGCAGGTTTCACTGTAAGAGTCCCGAAGTTCCTTATCTCAATCCGGGTATTCAGTCGATCTTCAGACATCATCTCCCGCATTACTGTAAACGCTTCACTGATAACACCGTGAGTCTGATTTACACTCATATTGAGCCTGGATGCTACTCTCTTCGAGATGTCCTTCTTCGTATAGCTTTTTTGTTCTTCCATGATTATCCTCTCTCTAAGGTTATAGTTCCTTCCACATCATTTATCTTTCGTAATGCCAGATTGAGGCGCTTCAGATTATATACCTGGATAACTATATGACAGGTAGCAATCTCGTCCTTCACCTTGAGGTCGATACTTGTAATGTTGATATTCAGTCCAGAAATTGCTTCAGTAATATCCTTCAAATAACCTTTCCTGTCCTCTGCTAGAATCTTGATGCGGGAAAGAAATTCTTCCTTCCGTCCCACATCCCACTCTACTTCGAGAAATCTGTCTTGAAATTCATCCATGATAGGCAGGCTTTCGCAGTGAGAACGGTGGATTGTGACACCTCTCCCTTTGGTCACAAACCCTACAATTTCATCGCCGGGGATCGGATTACAACATTTGCTAAATTTAATCAGAACATTTTCGATTCCTTGCACACGCACGCCCTTAACCGAACGCCTGGCAATGTCTAGAAAAGAATTCTTCTCATCCCGCACCTTCTCGATCTGTTCATCACTAACTTCAGGTGAAAACTCGCGCATCACCTCTCGAACAGTCACTTGGCCTGTCCCCAGCGCTATGTACAGCTCTTCCTCACTGCTGAATCCTGTTTTTTCAGGAGATTTCTTGATCTCCTTGGCTGTACTCATCATTTTCAACCTTCGTAGAGTCTTTTCAAGAATCTCCTTCCCCAGTTTCTTACTTTCGTCTCTCCGAATTTTCCTGTACCAGCGAAGAATCGCCGTTCTTGCTTTGCTCGTTCGGATAAACTTCAGCCAGGCGTAACTAGGCGACTGTGAATCTGAGGTAATGATTTCCACAGTCTGTCCGCTTTTCAGCTCTGTGTTCAGCGGAACAATTCTCCCATCAACTTTTGCGCTTAGACAGCGGTGACCTACCTCGGTATGAACATTGTAAGCGAAGTCGATAGGGGTTGAACCAGCAGGCAACTGAAACAGATCCCCAGCCGGGGTAAAGACATAGACTTCATCCGGAAATAGATCAATTTGCAGGAGCTTCATAAACTCTTTCGGATCAGCCGATTCATCCTGCAGAATACCGACTAGATCTCTCAGCCACTGCACCTGTTTGTCCAGACCGTCGTCTTTGTCACGGGTCTCTTTATATTTCCAGTGAGCCGCAACGCCAATCTCAGCTGTTCTATTCATCTCCTCAGTCCTGATCTGGATTTCAACCATTTTCCCCAACGGACCAATCACCGTTGTATGAAGCGACTGATATCCATTATTTTTAGGTGTAGCAATAAAATCTTTGAACCTTTCATGAACGGGCGTGTAGAGTTGATGAATTATTCCCAGCACTGTATAGCAGGCGGCAACATCTTGCACAATAATGCGGATAGCAAAGATGTCATAAATCCCCTCAAGCGGCTTATCACGAGCAACCATTTTCTTATAGATGGATGTATAAGACTTCAGCCGACCCATAACCGTGTAAGCAATACCATAATTCCTGAGTTCTTCTTCCAGAGAATCGCTTACCTCTTTGATGAATTTTTTTCTGTATCCGCCAGTAGATTTAAGCGCTTTACCAATCTTCCTGTAATTATCTGGTTCTATCATCTTTAACACAAGATCATCCAGTTCACTTTTAACAGCAAACATGCCGAGGCGATGAGCCAGAGGTGAATAGACATCTCTTGTTTCCACCGCAATCCGTCTCTGCTTGATGAGCGGCAGATGGGAAATCGTACTCATATTGTGGAGGCGATCGGCAAACTTTATAATGATAACGCGGATATCCTTTGTCATGGAAAGGAGCATCTTCATGAGGTTTTCAGCCTGTTTTTCCTTGCGGCTACTAAACTTGATATCTCCAAGTTTGGTTACTCCGTCCACCAGATCGCTAACTTCGTGGCCGAATTCCTCCATAACGTCGTCATAGCTGGTAGCCGTATCTTCGAGGCAGTCGTGTAAAATCCCTCCCATGATCGTGGCGTGATCCATCTGCCATTCAGCGAGCGAACGAGCTACAGAGTAACAGTGTTCGAAGTAAGGTTTGCCAGACTGCCTCAACTGGCCGGTGTGTTTTTCTTTACTAAACTGGTAGGCGTGCCAGAGCTGATCGGTAACCTCGTCACCCGGTGCCTTGCCGTTCCGGCTGAGGAGGTTAACCAAATCGAGGAATTCTTTGGGATATGAGCCGGTAACTGTGGGGATTAGATCGGCGATCTTCACTAAAATGGTACTTCTGTGCCCTCTTCTTCGAAGATGGTGGCACTCTCAAATTTGGCATAGCGATCGACGAAGATCGTCTCCACAGTGCCCGTTGGGCCGTTACGCTGTTTTGCCAGCAGGATCTGAGCTTTGCGACGATCCTCTTCATCCCTGGTATACATCCATTGCCGGTATAGAAACATGACAACATCTGCGTCCTGTTCAATGGCGCCGCTTTCACGCAGATCTGAAAGTTGCGGCCGGTGATCGCTGCGGCTTTCCGGTGCTCGTGACAGCTGAGACAAGGCAATGACGGGCACCTCGATTTCTTTGGCAAGGGACTTAAGGGAACGGGAAATGGTGGAAATTTCCTGTTGCCGGCTCTCCGAACCGTACGGCCCGCGCATAAGCTGAAGATAATCGATGATGATCAGTTTTACGTCTTTCTCAGCCTTCAAGCGGCGAGACTTCGCCCGTATTTCTGTAATTCCTATGGCCGGAGTATCATCAAGATAGATGGGCGCCTCCGCCAGTGTTCCTACTGACAGAGAGAGATTCTTCCACTGCTGCTTGGGAAGCTTTCCGGTCCGCACAAGGTGACTGTCCACGCGAGCTTCCGCACAAAGAAGCCTCAGTGCGAGCTGATTGTTAGACATCTCCAGACTGAAAATTCCCACAGGGATGCCATGGTCCACCGCAGCGTTCCTGCCAATGGTCATCGCCAGAGAGGTCTTACCCATGCCGGGACGTCCCGCCACAACGATTAGCTCAGAATCCTGAAATCCTGAGGTCAACTCATCCAGATCCATGAGACCCGAAGGAACACCAGTAACTGAACCGGGCTTCTGGTGGATGCGATCAAGTTCTTCAAAAGCCTGCTGGAGGACAGGATTCAGCTGTTCGAATCCGCCTCGCAAACGGTTTTGAGAAATGGCAAATATCTTCTGTTCGGCCGTGTCCAGCAGCTCCTCAATGTTTTCTCGATCATTGTAAGCTCGCTGTGAAAGTTCAGCTGCCGCATCGATCAGACCGCGAAGACTCGCTTTCTCAAGAACGATTCTGGCGTAATGATCAATGTTCGCCGTCGTCGGTACACTTTCTGAGAGCCCCGTGATATAGTAGGCGCCTCCTACAGCTTCCAGATCTTTACCCTTCTTCAGATTATCAACAACCGAGATGGCATCCACGGGGTCGCCGGAATTGAACAGATTAAGCATGCACTTGAATATCTTAGCGTGAGCATCCTTGTAAAAACTTTCGGGAGCAAGAATCTCCATGGCTCGACTTACGGCTTCCTTAGAGGAGAGCATAGCACCCAGAACAGCCTGTTCAGCCTCTATCGCCTGCGGTGGTACGTGGAGTTCCAGTTCAGATGTCTCTCTCGCCATGATCAATCCTGAAGCATTCTCTGTATCCACTGGAAGTCTTCCCAGGCCGGACGTTTATAATTGGGATTTCGCAGGAGTGCTGCCGGATGGTAAGTAATCACCATATCATAGCCGTTCCATTTCCAGAGCTTTGATCTAAGTTGAGCCAGTGATGCTCTCACAGAGAGAAGTGAGTGTGCCGCGGTGGCACCCAGGGCTACGATCAGTTTAGGATCGATAATGCTCAACTGCTGCTCAAGGTAAGGCATACATGTGGCGATCTCATCAGCGGAGGGAGTCCGGTTGTCAGGTGGACGGCATTTGAGAACATTACAGATGTATACCTGATTGCGGTTCATATGAATAGCCGCTAGTATCTTATCCAGCAACTTTCCGGCTCTGCCGACAAATGGTTCTCCCTGCCGATCTTCTTCTCTCCCCGGTGCCTCGCCCACAAAGACGATATCTGAATGCGGATCGCCTACACCGAAAACAAACTTTATCCGCGTCTCTCCCAAAGCGCACCGCATACACTGATTGATCTCCTGTTCAAACTCATCCAGAGATTCATTCGTCTTGGGAAAATCAGCGAGGAAACTTTGATCGGTATACACCGTATCGCCATACATCTCCCGCGTCTGCCTGAAATAGCGCTGCGCCAAACCAGCTGTCGATGAATCCTCAATCATTAAGATTCAGACTCTCATTCCTCATCGGGCTCAGGATAGCTCCATTGAAGTTCTTCTTTAAGGAATTCCTCAACGGCAACAGTAGTCGCTTTCTCTTTTTCCTCATAATCCTCTGACAACTGTGGCTCTCCAAGCAGAGGCAGTTCTTCTTCGTAAACCTCCATCTTTTCCTCCGCTGCCCGGTCGCCAATGATCTGACGCGCCCGCTTAGCCATCACAAGCGTAGCTTCATACATGTCTTCAGTCCTTTCTTCTATCTCCCTTAACGGGATTGTCTTAATTGCCATTCTTCGTTCCTCCATTTTTCCAATTAGACAATTTACCTAGAATCGTATTTATCGTTTCTGAAACATCGTCATTTACCACTGAGGAATCGTACTGATCCTCAAATGCCATTTCCATCTCCATCCGTTCGAGTCTTTTTGTAATCCTCGCCTCAGAATCTACTCCTCTCTTCCTGAGCCTTCTCTTGAGCTCTTCCTTACTTGGCGGCCTTATAAAAAAAGAGATCGCTTTCTCGGGATAGGCCTCCTTGATTGCAACCCCCCCCTTCACATCAACTTCCAGTAGAAGAACATCACCGTTCTCAATCGCCTTCTCCACACTGTCGCGTTTTGTGCCGTACATATAACCGTGCACTTCCTCATATTCAACCAGACCACCCGCCTTTACCATCTGATCAAACTTTTTCTGTGATATAAACTCATAGTCATATCCGTCTTTTTCGTATTCCCTTTTCGGACGGGTGGTGCAGGATACAGAGAAAATCCAATCGGGTCTCTCTTTCTGAAGTTCACGACAGATAGTTGTTTTTCCTGCGCCTGACGGCGCCGAGATTACGACGAGACAGCCATTCATAGGACATTCTGTACCTGCTCTTTGATCTGTTCCCCTTTTTCTTTCATATCGATCACTCGCTGGGTGATTTCAAGTTCACTCGTCTTTGCTCCTATGGTGTTGATCTCTCTGTTAATCTCCTGCAAGAGAAAATTCATTCTCTTTCCAACAGACAGTTCAGATTCGACAAGCTTTTCCAACTGAGCAAGATGACTATCCAAACGAACACACTCTTCGGAAACATCAGCTTTCTCCGCAAGAACGGCTGCCTCCTGAAGCAGGCGTGAATCGTCAAGTTCAATATCCCGAACCAACTCTAATAGTCTGTTTTTATAACTCTCCTTTACTTTTTCCATCGACTGGTCAGCCAGAGACTTGATCTCATCAAGTGTACCGATCAACTGATCGATTCTCTTCTTCATATCGCGCGCCAGAATCTTGCCTTCCGAAACTCTCATTTCCACCAATGTTCTAAGAGCCTGCTTCACACTCCCCATGACCGCATCTCCATCAATCCGTTCAGCCGGCTTAGTTGCGATCAGTTCATTCAGATCGATAACTTTCCCCAAGTCGATTTTGCGCTGGTACTCCTTTTCAATGGTGTCGAGGATTGAAGCATACTGTTCGAACCGCTTGCGATCAAAACTGAAACCTCCGTTAGCAGACGGATTTTCAGTTTCAAGATTGACAGTCACCGTCACCGACCCCCGCACACAGACATCCTGTACCGTGCGGCGGATTTCATCCTGAAGGTAGTTCAACTCCTTTGGTAACCTGGCCTTGAAGTCTACGAAACGGCTGTTCACGGCCCTCACTTCTGTCGATACGACTGTGCGTCCGATGGTGACCGAAGCAGAGCCGAACCCTGTCATACTTTTAATCATTCAGAAAGTCCTGGATAAAGTTAGCAATTTTAGTGTAGAAATTTGTTTCAGACAAGATCAATCAACGCATATAACATTCGGATAATTAAGAAGTTATCCACACTCAATTCTCGCTCTTCTCTCTCAGGGAATCTAGGTATCCGAGTCTTACATTCAAAGAGAGATAGTGACTGGTGCCGAGGATACTACCGAGGGGCGACGGGGTGAAGGCGTAATCGAGGTGACCAAAAGGGAGAGCGAATCCCAAGCCGATTGAATATCGTGAAACGGGATTCCTTCCTGCTCTAAGATGGAAACTGTCCTTGTAATCGATTTCAACTCCAGCTCTCAAATGAGCACCAATATTGCCCACTGAGAAGTCATCACTGCCGGATCGCCCGCCAAGATTCAGATCGGCGGTGAGCATGGCCTTCACCTCCATCTCGGCGCTCTCCACAGGAAAGACATGTACATCACCGATGACGATCCGCGGAGCGACGCGTTCCACCGTACCGGAATCCCAGACGATCCACGAAGTGGATGCATCCCGCAGTGAAATTCCCACCGTATTGTTTGGCATGAAACTGTTGTATGCCCCCACATCAAAACCGACGCCGTAACCGGTATGGTCACCCAGCTGATGCATCAAAAGCTTGGCCGCGCCGCCCACATTCCACTGCCATCGCGTAGTGGCAAATCCGACAGCGCCGGCCCACTGCACCTGATTGAAAAAGGTGACATCAGAAGCGATAATCCGTTCACTGGGATCATCAAGAGAGCCTGTATTGTAGAGAAGTGCATCCAGAGTATTTGGAATATCCTGAACCGCATCGCGAATCAGTACTAATGACCATTTTGACTCCAAGTCTTGCTTTAAATCAAATGCTATAACATCAAAAATAACGGAACCTGAGAATCTTTCCTGATGAGCATAAACAAGCGACTTTTCGTGTTCGGCAAACAGCCTTGCCGGATTCCACAGAATGGAGAGAGGACCTGTGGCGGATGCGACCTCCGACCCGCTGAGCCCGATGGACTTAGCATCTCCTGCACCCTGATAAACCTGATTTCCGTACTTGATCCAGATGGACTCCGCCCTGAGGCTGCCACCATGGAGCATCATAACAACGGTGACCAGGATTAGAAATGTCACCCGTTTGATTTTACTGTTAAAGTCCATACTTCGATTTCAGTTCATCGAGTTTCTTCAGCGCTTCCAGAGGAGTCATCTGATTCACATCCAGCTGCGCCAGGGTTTTGCTAAATTCTGATTCCTTTTTTGAGAAGAAATCCAACTGATCTTTCGACTCTGCTGCGTGTGTCGTTTCCGTTTTTTCCGGCGTCCTGTGCTGGATGAGACCGGTCAGTATTTCGGAAGCTCTGCCTATCACCTTCTGCGGTAGTCCAGCCATCAGGGCGACATGGATGCCGTAACTCTTATCACACGGACCGGGTACAATCTTGCGCAGAAATACGATATGATCGCCAAACTCTTTTACCGCCACATTGTAGTTGACCACCCTTTCGAGCATCGTTTCCAGCTCAGTCAGTTCGTGGTAGTGCGTCGCAAAAACAGTTCTTGACGCTGCCTCAGGCGTATTGTGAAGATATTCCGTAATGGCCCATGCCAGGGAGAGGCCATCGTAGGTAGCGGTACCCCTACCGATTTCATCAAACAGGATCAGGCTCCTCGGAGTAGCGTTATTGAGGATATTGGCTGCTTCTGTCATTTCCACCATGAAAGTCGATTCACCGCCGGCCAGATTGTCACTGGCGCCGACGCGAGTAAAGAGGCGATCGACAATGCCGATTCTTGCCTTCTGCGCCGGAACGAAACTCCCGCATTGAGCCAGAAGAACGGTAAGTCCTATCTGCCGCAAATAGGTCGATTTGCCCGCCATATTGGGTCCCGTAATCAGCAGAATCTGATCGGAGCTTGCTTCCAGCGTAAGGTCGTTGGCGATGAACTTTTCCCCTACCGGCAACAGTGATTCCACTACGGGATGTCGGGATTCAATAAGCTTCATAGTCGGCTCTTCAACCAGCTCCGGCTTCGTCCAGCGGTGTGACAGTGCTACTTCCGCCAGGGCAGCGTAGAGATCAACCTGGCTCAGCAGATGAGCATTGTGCTGGATGGACGATGAAAAGGTCAGTATCGCCAGCATGAGTTCATCGAATATGCGCGCCTCTATTCTTTGAATTCTCTCATCCGCACTCAGGATCTTTTCTTCATACTCCTTCAGCTCCGGCGTAACGAACCGTTCAGCATTGACCAGCGTCTGCTTACGGATATAGTCCTCAGGAACTTTGGCCAGATGGGTCTTCGTAATTTCGAGATAATAGCCGAACACCTTATTGTAGCCGATTTTAAGAGACGGAATACCGGTCTTCTCCTTTTCCGTTTGTTCAAGTCCGGCTATCCAGCTTTTGCCTCCACTGGAAATGGATCTCAATTCGTCAAGCTCTCCATCAACACCTTTTCTGATGACGCCCCCATGAGACAGGAGCATCGGAGGTGTATCTTCCAGAATGTCATCAATTTTGGCAACAGCGTCGCTTAAATCAGCGAAATTTTCCGCGATACTCTTTAACGAACTGTTCTCAGCTGCCAGCAACAGATCTGCTATAACGGGCATCAGTTTCAGGGTCGATTTCAAACCGAACACATCTCGCGGCGTAGCCCGCCCCCGGCTGAGCTTACCTGTAAGGCGCTCGACATCGGAACAATTACTAAGAATCCGCCTCACATCACTGCGCAAAGTTTCATCATTGAAAAACCCTTCCACGCCACTGAGCCACCTCTCGATCCTGTTTCGATCCAGTGAAGGATTTTTCAGTCTGTGCCGCAGGAGCCGGCCGCCTCCGCCAGTAATTGTTTCGTCCAGAATGCTGATAAGTGTCCCGTGAGTCCCCTGGGTCAAAAGGGAGGTGAAGACCTCCAGATTCCTGACTGTAAAATCATCTAGACCCATCCGTTCGCCATCGCGCAGGGGTGTAAGTTTGGTGATATGGCGCAGGCTGCTCTGAATGTTTTGCTCAACATAGCGCAGGATAACACCGGCGGCCGAAACGCCTGCTGTCATGTTATCACATCCGAATCCTTTGAGAGATTTCACCTTAAAGTGAGCATGGAGAGCTTCGCGGCAAACTTTCTCATCAAACGCCCATTCATCCATCTGCGAAAGAAACGGCTTCATCTTTTGAAACCATTGGGAAGCTGTAATGCTGTCACTATCGGAGACTATGATCTCCCGCGGTGAGAAACGGACGAGATTTTCGGCCACATTTTCCTCACCACATTCTCCCACAAAAAATTCCCCCGTAGAGTGATCAAGCATGGCAAAGCCGACGCGGTCAGAACCGTACTTCACCGCCCCCAGAAACGTGTTCGATTTCCGCCCTTCCTTTTCATCGTGAATAGCGGTGCCGGGCGTTACGACTTCCACTACCTCGCGCTTTACGATCCCCTTGGCCGTTTTCGGATCTTCAACCTGTTCACAGATGGCCACCCTGATTCCTGAATCGACTAGCCGAGGCAGGTAGCTATCGAGGGTGTGGTGAGGAAAACCGGCAAGGGGGACTTCTTTGGCGGCGCCGTTAGCCCGCTTGGTTAAAGTTATTCCCAGAACCTTCGCGGTCACTCTGGCGTCATCATCGAAGGTTTCATAAAAGTCCCCCATCCTGAAAAGAAGCAAACTTTCCGGATGCTGCCGTTTGACATCGTAATACTGTCGCATGAGGGGCGTCATACCGTCTGCTGAAGATTTTCCTCTCTTTTTGGCCGCCGCACTCATGAGTTCAATATCCTGTGATCACCTTCTCTCTGCGTTATCTGGTGCTCATCCAGATATTCCAGCAGTGGGATGGCATGCTTCCGAGTTGTATGCGTAATGGATTTGAAATCGTTCACCGGAAGGAGTGCCGCCGAGCGGAAAAAATCGCGTACCTTCTGTTCTAGTTTCACCAGGTTATCCCTGTGGTACCAGAGATCCCTGTTTACCTCATCAACTCGATCCTGATCCTTCAAGACATGTAGAATGGGCAGCAAATCGCTAGAGGAAACCTCCAGTAAGGAGGCAAGATCGGATACGTTCGGCGGTGTAAGATTCGACCGGCGAAGCTTAACCTCCACCCTTTCAGCCAGTTCCTTGTCCTTATCACTCAGTTCAATGTGAAATCCTTTCAGTGAGACAAGCCCCTGCGCTAGTCCAACCTCTCCATCAGAAACGAGTTGTTCTGTTAAAAAGTTAAAAGCGGTTTGGCTCAATTTAAGCTGTTGCCGCAGTTCTTCTTTCGGAATCCCCTTGCGGTAAAGGCGCTGTTTATGCGACGTCTGCAACACGCGTCTGTAATCTTCAGCCAGCGATTCGCTATCAGAGCACAGTAAGATGAACGGATCATCAGGCGCTCCGAACCTTTCCACCTCCAAGCCCGAAAGTAATACCTCGAGATGCTCACATGAGATTTGCCACTTTGCTGCCCACTGTTTCAAGCTTAACGGCCTTTTCATTGAAGCTCCAAGGAAGAGTACCAATCTCTGCTGTTCATTTTCACCCTTGAGAAGTGTGAGCCACTGCCTGGCTTCCTTCCACTTCATCGGTGCCGCGGGATCGATGACGGTGCCCCCGCCGATGGTCACTGCCGGTGAGTAAAACCTGATTATGACAGGATCATCCACCGCTACAGCCACACTCTTTTCCAGTCTTATGAGAGCTGCAGACTCCTCCCCCGGCTTCAACTTCTTCTTACCGGATTTGTCAGCCAGATAGACTCGACCCATTACCTCATCAGTTCCCACGTGAACACGAACCCGCTGTTCATGTTTGATACTTCTTTCACTCCTGTCGAGAACTTTGAGCATCACACCAATCTCGCTAGAAGGGTGCATGAACTCTTTCGCTACAACCTGTGAACCGCGGTAGATTTTTTCTTTGTCACCTCCGCTCAGATTGAGAGCTGCCCGGTCTCCCAGTGAGACGCTGGCAACTTCGTTACCGTGGGACTGGAGTCCCCGAATCTTCACTTTCATCTGCGCCGGCAGTATCTCCAGTTCATCTCCCGTGGCGGCTGAACCACTCACTACCGTCCCGGTAACGACTGTTCCGAACCCTTTCATGGCAAATGCCCTGTCTATAAATAGGCGAAAGAATCCCCGGTCCGCTTTTTCGACCACATCGCCTGACAGATCCAGCAGAACCTGCCTCAGTTCCTCAACACCGTCCCCGGTTACGGTGGAGACTCTGACAATCGGCGCCGCCGCCAGAAAGGAACCTTTGACGTAGTCGCGAACATCTTCCTCCAGAAGATCGAGCCAGTCAGTATCCTGCGCCAGATCGACTTTTGTGATGGCGATACAGCCGGACTTCACACCTAGAAGCTTCAGGATGTCCAGATGTTCTTTTGTCTGAGGCATGATGCCGTCATCGGCGGCGACGGTTACGAGGGCGATATCAACAGTAGTGACACCCGCCATCATATTGCGGATGAATCGCTCATGTCCCGGCACATCGATGATCGTGATGTCATCGCTCAGGAAAGCGAAACCGAGATCAATAGTCATACCCCGTTCCTGCTCTGCCGGCAGGTGATCCGTATTCATGCCTGTCAGCGCCTCCACCAGAGCCGTCTTGCCGTGATCGATATGTCCCGCCGTGCCGATGACCACCTGCTTCATAACCCACTATCTCCACGCGCCACCTTCTCCAGCACAGTCTTCAATTTAGAATAGTGATCTGGCAGGACCGCCTTCAGATCGATAAAGAATCGGTTTCCTGAAATGTATCCCAGAACGGGCGGCTCGGATTGGCGGAAGCGACGCGCAAGATGGGAAGGCTTAACTTCTGTCTTATTGAACTTGAGCGCAACACTGTCGAGTGTCTCAGTGGGCAGTGATCCACTGCCGGCTTCCACTTCGGTTTCCACAAGTTCGATACCTAATCGATTGACGGTCTTCCTGCTGAGATTCGTAAGCAGCTTGTTGCCGCGCCGCCTCAACGTCTTTGACGCAGTTGTCAACAGTGAAAAAGTGAGATTGTCTTTCGTGACAGACATATCACGAAAAGTATGCATCGTCTGCTCAAGCAAGAGTAGAGTCATTTTATCGCACCGTAGTGCGCGGTAGAGCGGATTTCTGTGCAGCTTTACAATCAGACTTTTTCTCCCGGCGATGACACCGGCTTGAGGACCTCCCAGAAGCTTATCCCCTGAAAATGTGATCAGATCAGCACCCTGTTTTACCATTTGGACTGCCACCGGTTCAGCGGGCAATCCCACCCCTTGAAGATCAAAGAGAGCGCCGCTGCCGAGGTCTACGATAAGTGGTACGCGTTTCTTGCGTGCCAGTACCGACAGCTCAGATGTGGCTACCTCATTAGTGAATCCAAGGACACGGTAATTACTTGTATGAACAACAAGAATTGCACCCGTATCTTTGGAAACACTTTTCTCATAATCACGAAAATGGGTACGGTTAGTGGTGCCGATTTCTACCAGTCGTGCTCCGCTCTTGGCTACAACTTCAGGAATCCGGAAAGAGCCGCCGATTTCGACCATCTGTCCTCTCGATATAATCACTTCCTTCCTTTCGGCGAGGCTGTTCAGAGCCAAGAGAACAGCGGCGGCGTTGTTATTCACCACGAGCACCGACTCTGCTCCGGTCAAAGACGAGAGGAGTGGCTCAATGTGATGAAGCCTCTCACCCCGTTTACCGGTGGCAAGGTCGACCTCTAGAGCAGTGTACCCGGCCGCATCTCCGGCAACTTTTGAAAGGAACTTCTTTGACAGCGGCGCCCGCCCCAGGCCGGTGTGAAGGACTATTCCCGTCCCATTGATGACTTGGCAGAAACCGGATACAGAGGCCTCCGCTACCGCTTGCCTAACCAACTCCAGTACAGCCTGCTTATCAGGCAGCGGTTTACCATTTCTGGCCATGTTTCTAAGGAGAGTCAGTTCTCTTCTCACAATATCGGAAATATAGCCCCGAGGAAGATCAATCTCTTCACAGGAAAGTGACTCGAGAATCGAGTTAACAGAAGGGATGTCATGCAGCTTCAACTAAGATTCCTCACTTTTCGAAGATAGAGGATGACATATTGAAATGCAAGGGAATCCGTGCTGACTTTATCGAATTGCTCGTCTCAAGAAGAGGGCCACAAAGAATACCATGAACATCAGTATCGCTACGAAAGGAAATACCATTGAAACACCGTATTTCACAGCGAGGTTCCCGCCGAATCCGGACGCGAGCGATCCGATTCCGAAGCTAAGGAAGAATGAGATGCCGTAGCCGAGGCCGCGGGAGGTATCGGAAGTGAAACTGGCGATAAGAGAATTCCCGATTGGTTGAATCATAAAATGAACAACACCCAGTAAGATGCCACTCAGAATCATAATTCCGCTGTTGTTCATTCCGAACGCAATGAGCAGCGGAATGTGGGCAATGGCGATCAACTGCACCAGACGCACCTTGTCAAATCTATCACCCCACCTTCCACCAAGGAGCTGTCCCGGGATACCGGCAACGAGTACGAGGGTAGCGAAGAAGCCCCCTTTTACAACACCGTCAAGACCTTCGAATACCCCTTCCAGGTTTTCGCTGAAATGGATAGGCATATAGGTAGAAAAGCCGTAGAAGGTGAGCCCGATGAGTACCGCAATGATGTAATACATGAAAAGCGGGAGTATCCTGGTGGGACCGTCATGAACGACGTTTTCTTCATGGACGGCTGTTTTCCTTGTGGGAATCACGATCGCAGTTACAGCTGCGAGGGCGAGACAGAACAGCGCGAGCGAGCCGTAGGCCCAGCGCCACGAAATATTTATAGCCAGCCACGCCGCCAGCAGAGGACCCGCCGCAAGGCCTGCACTACCGGCAATCCCGTGATATCCCATGGCCCTGCTTGTCTGACGAATTCTACGCGAAATGAGGGTGAGTCCGGCGGGATGATAGATGGAGCAGAACAGTCCTAGCATCATGAGGGCAACTGTCAATGTCGTCAGATCTCGCGAAATTACGACCATGATTCCAGATGCTGCGGCACCCAGCAGATAAATAAGAAGTAGTTTCCGGCCGCCAATCTTCCGCTCAATCCATCCTGCAGGGATAGCACCAAGTCCGAACATGAAATTCGAGATCATATAAACCCATCCCAGAGTACTGAGGTTGACTTCAAACTCTTTCATCAGCAGGCTCATGATAGCCGGAAAGATGAGCATCGCGCTGTGAACGGTAAAATGACTCAACCCTGTCAGGAGGAGGAGGATCTTGGAATCACTTGAAAACATCAGCTTGAAGCTGTGACGAGCGTGGCGCGGCCCGGCAAGTTGAAAGAGGAGTTACCAGGCCTGAAGCTGGTTCGATCTGTTGGGGGCAGTCCAGAAGAATCTGCTAGCGCCGCTCCTTGATCCTGGCAGCTTTGCCTTTGAGCTTTCTCAGATAATAGAGTTTGGCCCGCCTGACCTTCCCGCGACGAACAACATTAACGCTTTCGATGTTAGGCGAGTGGAGTGGAAAGATTGTTTCAACACCTACATTGGATGCGATTCTTCTGATGGTAAAAGTAGAATTTGTTCCACTCCCTTTTTTCGAAAGGACAACACCTTCAAAGCGTTGAGTCCTCTCTCTTCCGCCTTCAACGATTTTTACACTTACGGCAACCGTGTCGCCGGCGCGAAAATGTGGGATATCACTTCTTTCCTGATCTTGCGATAATTCGTGTGCCTGAACCATTTTTCTACCTCACTTCGAAATCTCTTCCTGATATCGTTTCCAGAGATCAGGACGACTCTTTTTCGTTTTTGCCTCTCTCTTGGCTTTACGCCACTCTTCAATCCTGGCGTGATGACCACTCAATAGAACATCCGGCACCTTCGCTCCTCTTACCTTTTCCGGCCGCGTATAATGGGGATGATCCAGAAGCTGATGGGTGAAGGAATCGCTGGTAGCAGAATCGTGATCTCCCAAAACTTCCGGGATCAGTCTTACTACCGAATCAAGTATTACCATGGCGGGGAGTTCACCGCCTGTCACCACATAATCACCAATGGATATCTCGTCAGTGACTTCCATCTCCCTGATCCGTTCATCCATCCCTTTATAGTGTCCGCAGATGAATACCAAAGCTTCCTCCCTGGAAAGATCCCAAGCTTTTTCCTGGGTCAGGATCTCACCCTGGGGTGTTGGAAAGATTATTCTTAGGGCACCTTTACCTTTATAATCAGAGCGCACATGATCCATCGCCTTCAGTATCGGTTCCGCCATCATCACCATGCCCGTACCGCCACCAAAAGGATAATCATCGATCTGCCGGTATTTACCTTCAGTGTATTCCCTGATATCAACAGTATGATATGCCACGATGCCCTTCTCACCGGCGCGGCGAAGGATACTCTCCCCAATGATGGCTTCTACCATTTTGGGGAAAGGTGTCAAAATATATATCTGGTTCATCTCTCGTATACTTCTTAAGGAGATTTCTACTCTACGATTTCCAGCAGCGCGCGCTTGCCGCCCCCCTTGGCGCTGATGGCTGATATAAAAGTTCGGAGAGCACCTGCCGTTCTGCCGCGCTTACCGATAACCTTACCCAGATCACCATCGCCAACGCGCAATTCATAAATAATGGTTCGTTCGCTCTCCACTAGTGTTACTGTAACTTCATCTGGTTTATCCACCAATTCCTTCACAATCCGCTCTATGAGATCTTCCATGCCAAGCTCCTTACTCAGTCACTTGATTCCGACTGATCCATCTCAACTATCTGTCTTCTTTTTAGACTCTTTCTTTTTCTTCGCTTTCTCTTTTTCCTCTTTGGCCTCTATCTCCTGTTCCTCAACTTCCTCAACTTCAACTTTTTCCTCAACCTCAGCTTTCTCTTCCGGCTCAATTACAGCCTCCGCCTTATCCTCAGCCTCAGTTTCGGCTTCTACCTCTTCCTCGACTTCAGTTACCTCTTCCGGCTCTGCCTCTTCTTCCTCATTCTTTACCTCAGTTTCTTTTTCATCTGTCGCAGCTTCCTCTTCCGGTTCTTCTTCTGCCTCAGCTTCAGGTTCTAACTTTTCTTCAGCCTTAGCCTCAACCTCCGCTTCGGCTTCTTCATCGGCCTTAGTTTCAACCTCAACCGTCTCTTCCGGCTCAGTAGCTTCTTCCACTACTTCACCCTCCTCAGCTTTTTCTTCCGGCTTTGCCTCAGCTTCAGTTTCTACCGGCTCTTCCGTATCAGTTTCCCCATCTGGTTTTTCTTCCTCTGCTCCAGCTTCCCCCTGAGTCGCCAGTTCTTCTTCTGTCTCTTCTTCTTTTTCGACTTCGGCCCCTTCCTGAGTCTCGACCTTCTTTTCTTCCTTTGTCTCGGGCTCTTCTTCTACCTCAGCTTCAGGTTCTACCTTCTCCTCAGCCTTAGCCTCAACTTTCTCTTTTGGTTCTTCCTTAGCCTCAGACTCAGCCTTAACCTCCTCTTCCGGCTCAGTTACAGCCTCAACTTCCTCTTTCGGTTCTTCCTTAGCCTCAGACTCAGCCTTAGCCTCTGCTTTTACCTTGGCTTCCGCTTCCGCCTTCTCCTTGGCTTCTGCTTTTGCCTTCGCCCTCTCTTCAGCTTTCTTCTTAAGTCGCTCATCCCTATCCAGCGACCATTTCTGGATTTCGTGATCGATAGCTTTCTCATCTAACCCCTGTTTCATCAGATGCCAGCGATAGGACAATCCAGACTTCTTCATCAGATTCTTCACGGTATCGGAAGGCTGTGCACCTTGTTGCAGCCAATGAATCAGGCGGTCATCTTTGAGGGAGAAATTATCTTCGGTCTTGATGGGGTCGTACCACCCCACCTCCTCGATGGCGGCGCCGTCCCTTTGCCGGCGGGAGTCTATCACGATTACCCTGAAAAAGGGTCGGTTCCGTCTTCCCATCCGTTTCATTCTTATCCGTGTAGCCACTGTTTACTCCTTCAGTTTAATATTCCGGCAAACTGGTTTACCGCCTGCCGGTTCGGTTGCTGTTTAGATAGACTCTTCATCATCTTTTTCATCTGTTGAAATTCTTTTAACAGTCGATTGACATCCTGTATGGGCCTGCCGCTGCCCACGGCAATCCGCTTGCGACGACCTCCATCGATGATCTCTGGATGTTGCCGTTCTTTCGGCGTCATAGAATTGATGATGGCATCAGTCCAGACAAGCTGCCGCTCATCGAGCACGGCACCTTTCATCATTTTACCCATGCCCGGGATCATACCCATCAGCTCGCTCATAGATCCCATCTTCTTCATCTGTGTCATTTGAGACTGAAAATCCTCCAGGGTAAAACTGGCCTTGCGCAGTTTTTCGGCCATCTTTGCCGCTTCATCTTTGTCTATAGCCTCTTCAGCCTTCTCGACGAGGCTCACCACATCTCCCATACCGAGGATTCTATCAGCCATCCGCTGCGGATGGAACGGCTCAAGCCCGCTCATCTTCTCACTCGTGCCGATGAATTTAATGGGAACTTTGGTCATTGCGGTGATGGAAACGGCGGCTCCACCCCTGGCGTCGCCATCCATTTTGGTAAGAATTGTGCCGCTAATCTCAAGGGCGGCGGAAAATGCCTGAGCTGAATTGACGGCATCCTGCCCCGACATTCCGTCAGCGACGAAAAGAACTTCTGTCGGTCCAGTCGCTTCAGCAATAGTAACAATTTCTTCCATCATTTCACTATCCACATGCAGTCGGCCGGCGGTATCGAGAATAACAACATCGTACTTCTCATTACTCGCTTTCAGAATTCCGTCTTTGCAGATTCTAACAGGATCTTGATGACCCTGGCTCCAAACAGGAACGTCAATCTCACCGCCGAGAATTTCAAGCTGTTCAATAGCCGCAGGACGGTAGACATCCGCCGCCACCAGGTAAGGTTTCTTCCCCGCCTTCTTCATATAACTCGCCAGCTTGGCCGCAGTAGTTGTCTTGCCCGATCCCTGAAGTCCTGCCATCAAGATCACCGTCGGAGGTTTGTTGGCGAATCGGAGCGGTTCGTTGTGCTGGCCCAAGAGCCCCGCAAGCTCATCACGAACAATCTTGACAAACTGCTGCCCCGGCACAACAGAATTGGTGACAGACGTCCCTTTGGCCTTTTCCGTCACCTTCTGGACAAACTCCTTGGCTATCGTGTAGTGAACGTCTGATTCCAAAAGCGCCTTGCGAATCTCGCGTCCTGTTTCGCTGACGTTCTTTTCCGTTATCTTGCCGAGACCGCGAAGGTTGCGGACTATTGCACCAAACCTGTCTTGTAGTTCTTCAAACATAGTCTATTTCAAGCTCAGAATAGCAAGGAAATTTAGATGTTCATTATACAGAGTAGCAAGAAATAACACGGACTGACAAAACCCGTCCCCAGTTGCGGCGGCGGCCGTCTATCCCTTTCCTTTCCGAAAACCTGAATCCTATAGACCGATCTAGTTCAGCCCCCCCTCCAACCGCCTAAACTCCTCGCTCGTGGAGCACTCAATGTCTAACTTTAACAATGTTATTGAGGCAACAGATGAATTCGGCGGTATTCTTCGCAAGCTTAACTTCCCTTTTGGCGATGGCTCCGGACTATCTCTCCGCCTCCACGGCCCTGCATACCGTCTCATTCAGCCGCACCGATCTGACTATCCTGAAAAAGGAAGATTACGATCTCCCTCAGATGAAGGGATGTCTCGCCTCAGCAGAAGTCGGGTCTCCACAATTGCCCGTTTTGACCATGTCGATTCTTCTGCCGCCCGATGCGGTGGTTGAAGGCGTCAGGACTGTTTCCAGCGAAAGTGTCGAACTGAAGAACCGATTCGACGTTTATCCGGTCCAGCACCCCAGCAAACCACAGGAACAGCTTCCTTTCACAACTCCCGATCCCGGCATTTATGGTACGGATCATCCCTATCCGTCGCAGTCGGTTCAGCTGACCGCAAGCGGAAACATGAGGGGCTACCACATAGTCAGCCTACTCGTATACCCTCTCCAGTACATACCGGCCGAACATAGACTTATTCTTCACACGAGTATCTCATTCGCCATCGATTATGTTGACGGATCCCCGGCCGCATCGGGCCCCCTGCGACAGTCTCGCGCGAGCCGATCACGTTTTGAAAACATCGTGAGAGGCGCAATCCAGAACAGTAACGATCACTTGATCTACACTCCCCCCAGTTCCGTACAGGTGGATCTCTCCATTGCGAAAGAACGAGTCGGCGGTTTCCAGCCGGAACCGCTTCCCTCCCTTGAAGGAAGCGCGGTCGATTATCTGATTATCACCAATGATGAGATGAAGCCAGCGTTCGAATTGCTGAGCGACTGGAAGACCGCTAAAGGTGTACCGGCTGTGGTCAAGACAATGAGCGAGATCAAAGCCGTCGCTCCCCATGGAGCCGATGATGCTGAGACACTTCGCTACTTCCTCACGGAAGCGTATCAAAAGTGGGGCGTGATGTGGGTACTTCTGGGAGGCGATGTGAGCGTAATTCCTGTCCGGTACGTAAGGCTGCAGGCGGGGGAGACCGCCATCAGCGATCAGTATTACGCTGCGCTCGATGGGAACTGGAATGCAGACGGAGACAGTTTCTGGGGCGAGTATCCCAGTGATGAGGTTGACCTCTACGCCGATCTGTTCCTGGGAAGAGCACCTGTGGAAACGCTGGAGGAGGCGGAATACTTCGTGAACAAAACTCTGGCGTATGAGCACGGTCTTGGCGAGCATCAGAACAAACTCCTCTATCTGGGAGAAAAACTTGGCGCCGAAGACGGCAAAGACTACTGTGAACGGGTCGATTCACAGGTGAACCAGGAGGGACTTGTCAAGACCAAGCTATACGAGAGTGACGGAAACCAGAACAGAGATGCTACCCTATCTGCCTTGAACGAAGGACAAAATCTCATCTTGAACGTCAGCCACGGAAACGCTTATCGGCTTCTTGCCGGCCCACCCGGAGAGGCTTTGGAATACACCGATATGGAAGCTCTGACCAACAGCAACAACTGTTCCATTTTTTGCAGCATCACCTGCAATAGCAATGATATCAGTTACGAAGATTCCTTCTCCGAACACTTCATCCTCAATCCATCGGGCGGCGGCGTTGGATACATCGGGAGCACATGGCTCGACTATCCATCCATCTCTGTCGTCCAGAATGAAGAATTCTTCAAACTTGTCTTCCAGGAAAAGGACAGCCGCCTCGGGGCCACTTTCGTCAATTCCCAACTTCCCGCCATTCCCACCGTCAAAACAAGAGTACGGCAACAGGTCTTTCTCAGTTACCTCCTCTTGGGCGATCCTGAACTGGCGATAGCCACCAGAATTCCTTCCGCCCTCTCACTCGCAGCGCCCTCGGCGATAGAGGTAGGAACATCCGAAGTCTCAGTTGGCGTAAGTACCACAGTCAATGGTGAAACGGTACCTGTCACCGATGCAGTGATCTGTCTGACCAAAGAGGCGGAAGTTTACGCCACAACTATTACCAGCAACACAGGAGAGGCAACATTAACGATTGCTCCCAACACAACGGGACATGTGAGCCTCACCGTTACGGCTCACAATTTCGTGCCCCATACTGGACAGATCGAGGTGCAGACCACCGAAGAATCCCATCTCTACTGGAGTGGCTACAGCATAGATGACGATGAGCATGGCAACGGGGATGGAATTGTGAACGCCGGGGAACAGGTTCGCCTCGAGGCGGTCATTATCAACGGCGGGGAGGCCGATGCGAATCCACCCATTCGTGCGGTCGTGAGCACTACCTTCCCTCATGTATCTCTGAACTCTGACACGTCGCTGATACAGGTCTCCATCGCACCCGATGACACAGCTTACGCCGGCTTCGAGATAGTCGTCAGCCCAGCATCCACCGATGGAATCGTGATTCCGTTTTCGCTCGCGATGACCAATGAGGATGGCGCATGGGGCGATTCGCTGTCAGTTGAGGTGGCCAGCGCCGATGTGCGTCATATTTCCACCCAGTTTTCGGGCGAAGCGCCCTTCTACCTCTGTACGGTTGGATTGCACAATGAAGGCAGCGGCGTGGCGAGAGCTGTCTCAGCAACTCTGAACATTGTCAGCGGCAAGGCTGAGATTCAGGATAAGAACCACAACTTCGGCGACATTCAGTCCGGCGATGCCAGAGACGGCACCTTCAGATTGAGAGCGGACGACCTGTCACAGGTAATGTTTGAAATGACCCTAACGGATTTCTACGGCAAGACTCAGATCTATCAGATTGATGCAGTTGCTCCGGCGCCGCCAGCAGGACTGGGTTTCGAGCCTCAAAAAACGGGCATCACCCTTTTCTGGAATCCGGGCCCAGAGGACGATCTGGCCGGTTACCATGTCTATCGAAGCGGTTCATTCGCCGGGCCGTTCACCAGGATCACTGATTACCCCATCAGGGGCAGTGCAACCTATGAAGATTCCGGTCTCTCCCGTGACCAGCTGTATTATCACAAAGTGTCAGCGGTCGATTCTTCGGGGAATCAAAGTCCTCTCTCTGAGACGGTGACAACCTGGACAGAGAAGACAATTTCTCAAGGCTGGCCTATTCCGGTGAGTACGTTGGTGAGGGGAGGTGCGACGCTGGCTGATCTCAACGCAGACGGCGATATGGAAATCGTCATGGGCACCCTGGGTGGTAAACTGTATGTCTTCAATCACGACGGTTCAGAAACGTTCGACTGGGACGACGACTCTTCAACGCTGAATGAATTTGCCCAGGCAGGCGCGAGCATCTGGGGCAGTCCCGCCGTGGGTGATCTGGAAAATGACGGAATTCTTGACGTAGTGGTGACGGCACGCGGTGCGTCTGTTCCGGAAACGGTCTACGCGTGGCGTCTTCAGGATTCCGACGGCGACGGTCACCCCGATCCGGTTCCGGGCTGGCCTACCCCCCACCTTACCACAACCGCCGTCCTCGCTTCCCCCGTACTGGCTAACGTCGACTCAGATGAAGCGCTGGAAGTTATCGCCATGGATCAGAACGGCGCGGTTCACGTCTGGGAGCATGACGGCACTCTGAAGTCAGGCTGGCCCAAAGTGGCTGGCTACGGTTCCAGAAGAGGACAGCTCTACGCGACAGTGGCCGTTGGCAATCTTGACGATGATCCAGAATTCGAAATCGTCGCATGCGGTGGAAACCGTTCAGAGAGAATTGGTGCCATCTATGTATGGGGACACGCTGGTCTCGACAGCGCTTTGATATTCGAGGGGCCGGGGCCGTTCTCCGCCTCCCCCGCACTTGCGGACCTGGATGACGACGGTCAATTGGAAATCGTGGCAGTCTCGGAGGAAAACACGGTTTACGCCATCGAGACCGACGGGACAGATGTGGCAGGATGGGAGAACGGAAAAGACGTGAGGGTGATCAGTATTGCGTCACACAATATGGTAACGCCGTCGCCGGCTGTCGGTGATCTGGACGGAGACGGTCGCGTGGAAGTGGTGGTGGCAACCATCAGAGGCGTGACAGCCTGGCGTGGAGATGGCTCTGTCGTCGCCGGCTTTCCCATTGAGAATGTAGACTTGCCGGCCTCGCCCATCATTGCGGATGTGGATGGCACCGCCGGTGCGGAGATCGTGGTAGGTGCCGATGATAGAAAACTGTACGCCTTTAGATTCGATGGTACCATCGCTCAAGGGTGGCCTGTCTCGCTGGGAGCGGCCATCGTTCCCAGTGCCGCAGCCGGTGATATGGATGGCGATGGACTGAACGAAATCATCTGGTCGCCTGATGACTTTAAGCTGTACATGATCGAGACCTCAGGCTATCCTGACCAAAACCAATGGAGCATGTTCCACGGCGACGCAACCAACAGCGGCTTGTATTCCGCTCCTCCACAAGCTGTAGCTATTGATGAAGGCGGCCGTGACAGCGTTCCGCTACCGGAATTTTTCGCACTCTATCAGAACTATCCCAACCCATTCAA